>CAYRBL010000479.1:0-2518 GCA_964422385.1 uncultured Bacteroides sp. | reverse complement strand
GCATTTTTAATAGCTTCAATAGCTTGATCCGCCGAATGAATTCTGTTTAGGTAAACCAAATCCTCTTTAAAAAAAGACTGAACACCCATACTAAAACGATTAATAGGAGTGCTTTTTAACTCTAGCAATTTATCCTTATTTAGGTCATCAGGATTGGCTTCGAGGGTAATTTCAGCATCTTTTTTTATGTTATAATGCTTGTAAAGTTGCGCAAAAATATCTTCAATATTAGCCTTAGAAAGTAGGGAAGGAGTGCCCCCACCAAAATATATAGTGTCGATAGTTTCACCGGCAAGGTAATGTTGTTGTAAAGAAATCTCTTTCAGTAAAGCCTCCACAAAAGCCTCCTTGTTTTTAGAAGAAGCCGAAGAAAAGAAGTTGCAATAACTGCATTTCTGCTTGCAAAAAGGAATGTGAATGTATATGCCAGCCATGGGAGTGAATTAACAATTAATAATTAAGAATTAAGAATACTTATTCTGTTATAAAAATAAGAAATTTGTAGTTGTATTCATACATTTTATTAATGTCTTCGATTATTAATTATTAATTATTAATTATTAATTCTTAATTAAGCTTTAGCTTTTCAGCATTATCCTAAAAGTGGTTCCTTTGTTAAGGATTGATGATTTAACAAAGATTTTACCCGAATGATATTCTTTAATAATACGTTTAGATAAGGACAAACCTAAGCCCCAACCACGTTTTTTGGAAGTATAACCAGGGTTAAAAATAGTATTAAACTGATTCTTGCTAATACCTTTTCCGGTATCGCTAATATCAATATAAATATACTTATCGTCTTCGAACATCTCCAGTCTTATTTCCCCAATACCGCCCATAGCATCAATAGCATTCTTACAAATATTTTCAATAACCCATTCGAAGAGCTGTATGTTTAAAGGGATATTTATTTCTTTGTTCTCTGGCAGGTTCATAATGTAAGTAACAGCTTTAGGCGAACGGGTAATAAGATATGAAACTGCATTTTTAACTACTTCTACAATGTTTTGTTTACTAAGTTCAGGCTCCGAACCTATCTTCGAGAAACGTTGTGTAATTGTATCCAGTCGTTTAATATCTTTGTCTATTTCGTCAGTTATTGAGGTCTCAATTCCTCTTAATTTTAACAACTCAGCCCAGGCAATAATCGAAGATAAAGGTGTCCCTAACTGATGTGCAGTTTCCTTCGACATCCCCAACCACACCTGATTCTGCTCCGATTTTCGTGCAGTGCTAAACAAGAAATAAGCTAAAAGCAGGAACAATCCTATGATTAAAAGTTGCACATAAGGGTAGTACTTTAATTGCGTAAGCAGATAAGAGTTCTCGTAGAAGATATACTTCTTCCCTGTACCTGCCAAGTCAACCTCTATTGGAGTATTCTCAGAAGCCATCTTATGCCTTAATATTTTAATGGAGTTCGTATCCTGAAGCTTTCTTTTATCAATATTCCCCGAAGCAAGTACGGTTAGCTGTGTACTATCCGTAATAATTACAGGCACCGACATAGAGTTGTCAACGACTTCAGAAAAGAAAGACTTAAAAAGATCGTGCAGTACCTCCCTTAGCTCAGTATATAGTTTCGATTCCTTATAAAAAAGATAGTTTTCTTTCCTTAGTTCATAATATTTAATAGGAGGGAACTTCGAATACGCTTCCTTTAGTTCGCCTTCAAGTATGTTTCCTTCTTTTAATTTAACAGAATCGGCATTATCAATGTTTCTGGTAAATCGAATAACAAAGTCTTTATTGGTTAAAATAACCGGGATGGTTGTGTTGTCAGTTATTATCTGAACATAGAAAGTATAGTCCAGATTATTTGCATTGTCGTCCTCCGATAGCAATCTTTGGGAGGCCTCTAGCCATAGTTCTATCCTTTTTCTTTCTTCTATTTTAATCTTATCAAAAAATATATTAGTATAATTAACAAGATTAGCTTTGCGCTGAATTGCCTCTGCCCAAATCTTTGCTTTGTTGCGCTCGTCTCTGGCTATCTTCTTTACGAGGGTACTGGTATACCACAACGACAAAGCAACTATGATAATTGCATTGATAAAAAGTATCCATTTCCAGCGCTTCTTTCTTGAGTATATATCCAATTTGTTTAGTTTTATTTCAGTCGTTAAAAGTAATAATATATTTTAAAACGGAACATATAAATTTATATTATGTTTAAACTATTTTTATTCTTAGATGAAATACTTCTTTATAAAAAGAAAGCCCTTGCAAGTATTTGCAAAGGCTTTCGGTATAAAAAATTAAATTAAAAACAACTATTGTTTAATTAACTTACCTGTTCGGATCCATCCAAAGTTCTGGTCAGTTAATGTTATAAAATAGACTCCCTGTTTAAGATTCTGGATATTTAACTCAATTCCTCCAGCAACTACACTCAAGGTATAGTCATTAACTTGTTTGCCATTGACATCAAATATCTGAAGTTTGCCATTATTCATATCGCTTTTCACAAACTCTATAAACACTTTCTTAGTAGCAGGATTTGGATAAATATTCA
>CAYRBL010000478.1:0-2518 GCA_964422385.1 uncultured Bacteroides sp. | reverse complement strand
GTTGTTCCGTAGGTAATCTTTATAAGTGCGCCTCTAATAGCATTTGTAGTATTAGGTACAGCAGAAAGATTAATAATCATATCATTCGAACCAGAAATAGGCGTTACAGTTAACCAAGTAGGTGCAATAGTTGAATTTGCAGTTGGTGCAATTGTAATTGTCCAGTTTACATTTGATGAAATTTTAAAAGTATCCGTACAAGCCAAATACGAAGCTAACATTATATTTGTTCTTGATAAAAACAAATCATTTGTTTGAATGCTTTCGGGTGCATTTATGCTTTTATTAATAGCAAAAGTACTTACCGAAACAGTCATTACCAAAGAAAAAGCAATGATAAAACTTACTAAAGAATGAATAATTTTTTTCATAATACTACTTTTTTAGAATATAACTTACAAAACTACAAAATATTTTTATATATCCTATTAATTTTAATAGAATTTAACACGCATTAGATAGATGAAAAAAGAAAAGGTTAAAAAAAGAGCTTAAAAAAATTAACTTCTTAGCACTTTAAAAGAATTGTCGTCTGTAAGTTTTATGATTTGAGAAGGGACCAGATTCACCTGATTTTTATAAATACCTACTGTATAATCAACCTTTGATTTAAGAGTATCTTTAATATTATTAAACGAAATTGCAGTAGGATCACCTGAAAAATTAGCAGAAGTTGAAACAATAGGTTTGCCAAATTTCCGTATCAATTCTTTACAAAAACCATTATTCACAATGCGAATCCCAACACTCCCATCGCCTGCCAACACATTAGGTGCTATATTAATTGCACTCGGATATATTATCGTTAAAGGCCTGTCGATATTCCCAATCAAATCGTAAGTAATATCTGGAATATCCTTTATGTAATTTTTAAGATTATCAATACTATCAAGCAATATAATTAAACTTTTAGATTTATCTCTTTTTTTAATCGTATAAATCTTATTTACAGCTTTGCTATTGGTAGCATCGCATCCTAAACCCCAAATAGTATCGGTAGGGTATAAAATAGTACCCCCTTTTTCCAAAATCTTTATTGCATTTTCTATTTCGCGGTTAATATCAGCTTCTTCTATTTTCATAATCTAGCTAGTAATTGTTCATTGTTAATTGTAAAAGCACATTTAAAATGTTTCTCAGGACATTCGTTATACCCATGCAATCCACATGGGCGACAGGGCATTTGTTCGGTAGTTTGTATCACAAATGAGTCTTCTGATAATGGTCCAAAGCCAAACTCTGTGACTGTTGAGCAGAAGATCGCAGTTGTTTTCGCATTCATCGAAGAGGCTAGGTGCAAAGGTGCTGAATCGTTCACAAAATTCATCTTTGCAGTTTTCATCAATGCCGCCGATTCGAGCATACTTAATTTGCCTGCCAAATTTAAAACTCCTTTGTGTCCTGATTGTTTAATTATCTGATCACAAAGATTAATATCCTGTTTTGATCCTAATAAATATATGTTGTAAGAATTAGTAAGAGATTTAATAAATTCTATCCATTTTTCTGTTGGGTATTGTTTTGTTTTCCATAATGAAGCAGGAGCAATACAGATGTAGTCCAGCTTGGTATACTTTTCTATTTCTGCAAAATCTTTAGTAGAAGGATATAGTTTAATGCTAAATTTCTGGTCGCATTTAAAGTCGTATAAAAGCTCAAGATTTCTATTTATTTCGTGCATACCCTCAGCTTCTTTCCCAATTTTATGTGTTATTTTTTTAGTAAATAAAAATGACAATGGATTTTTACTAAAGCCAATTGTTACTTTTGCTCCTGACAATACCGTAAGTATTCCGCTTGACGCAAAGCGTTGTACATTAATTACAGTGTCATATTTAGTTCCCCTTATTTCTTTTAATATTTTAAAAAGATTTTTATACTTCTCCTTTTTATCCCAAATTAAAAGTTTGTGAAGAAAAGGATGTGCAGTAAAAAGAGATTCATTTCCTTTTTTAATTAATAAATCAATTTCAGCATCTGGATAGATATAATGCATCTTTTCCAATAAAGGAGTAGCGAGTATTACATCGCCTATTGATGCTGTTTGTATGATTAATATCTTGTTCATGATGCTTTTAATTCGACGTATTTTGTTTAATCTAATCTGTATATTTAATGGTGCAAAGATACAAATTAAGTATGTAAATAAACCGATAGAAGCGCTAAAAGTTAATTAATACCACAAATACGCTCGCATTTCTTTTGCTTATGGTTGTAAAAAAAACAAAAACAAACATTTTGTAAACACCTTTTCCATTTTATTCAAAATGCTTATTAAATTTAAAAATAAATATAATGTGCTGTTATAATGGCATTTTCTTTTTATTAAAAGTGTTTATTTTTGCGAAAATACGTGTTTTATATTATGAGATGGCAAAAGTCGGGTGACAATTGCCTCCACACCGTGTGAAACATAAAAAGTCAGCTGACAATTGCCTTCACACCGTATGAAACATAAAAAGACAGCTGACAATTGCCTTCACACCGTATGAAACATAAAAAGACAGCTGACAATTGC
>CAYRBL010000477.1:0-2523 GCA_964422385.1 uncultured Bacteroides sp. | reverse complement strand
CATTGTTCTAATTGTTCCCGTTCTTTTTCTGTTAATATAATAAATCTCATAATATATCTACTTCTCTGATTATGAAGTAAATATACGAAAATAAATCAATATATACAACTATTTTAAGAAATACATCAATAAATAATATCAATTACTTATTTGAAGTATAACCTTATTTTCCTATCAAATAATTCTGAAATACTAAATCCTTCTGAAATCACTTTTTTAAGAGGATATCAGAAGGATTTAGAGATGTTTACTTTCGTCAAAATACAACGGCTTTATAAATTTCCACTACCCTAAATTAGATTTAAATGGATCGTTATTAAAATACTCTGGTGAATTTAGCTTTGCTTCACCAGGTGCTTTTGGTGGAGTTGATTCCAACTGTAGAGCAATTTCATTATCTAACTCAATACGTTCAATAACGGGAGCAGTATACGTTCCTTTTGCTGCAATACTTACATTATTTTTCATGATATTTTTGCTTTAATGTTTTAATGTGTAACCACCAATTTAAAATTAATGGTTACACATTAAAAATCTATTTGATACTAATTTTATTGATTACACACTTACCTGCATTGTTTACACAAACCATATAAACTCCCGATTGAAATGGAGTTTCAATCACATTATTTGTAGAGTTTAGCTGTTTTCCATACATTTTTTGACCGATAGCATTGTAAATAGTTACGGAAGTATCGGTATTCGGAGTTCCGTTAATTACTATTTGATTGTTTGCATTTGTTGAAATCCAAACATTACCATTACCGCTTGAGTTAAGACCGGTTGCAACAGATGGAGCTTTGAATATAAGTGTAAAACGACTTGTATTATTGTTTGTAGCAGAAGATGTAAATGAATATACACCACCATCACTTAAATCTGTCACAATAGGATTATTTACATCCTGATTATCTTTCAAAATAATACGAGTCCCTGCATCAAAATTGCTGAATAGTGACGCTTTCAAGCTATATGATAAATCACCTGAGTTTGAAGTTGAAAATCCTAATGGGATTTCAGTATCGTACTGAACACTATTCAAGCCATTAATCGCAAGTTGTTCTGTTCCGGCAATTGTATAGATTTCGGCAATTGAAGCTGAATTATTAAACATTTTAGGAGAATCATAATTGTCATAATCGTTTGATGCACCAGGGTTCGAATAGATAATTGTTTCGTCAGAACTTGTACCATTTGATACTTCTAAGCGTAAAATAGATTGATTCAAAGCTTTAACCTTAAATATTCCATCATTCACAGTGCCTAATCCTGTATTTTGATTTCCTTTATGAGTGCGCATTGAATTATTTACTGTCAAAGTAGCTTGTGAAGCTCCATTAACACGTACCCAGAAGGCTTGCATTGGAGGAATATGATTGTTTACCTGACCCCCGTTATTAGCAGTTCCAATTTGTCCATCTGCATTGTAAGTATCGAAAGTATAAGCATCTGAAACATTTTTCACACGATACCAAACAGTTGTCAGTAAGTTTGTTTTGCTTATCTGCTCCCAATCTAAGTATGAAGCATACGGATTACCCACTAAATTAAATCCCTCTTTAGTCTGACCAGCCGTACGATAAATTGTTGTTGATTTACTTCCGGTATTGAGTGCTCCATTAAATGTTACATCTCCATCAGCAAGCATATTCACAACATATCCTTTCATAAGACTTAATCCTGTTGCATTATCTGTAATTTGAGGCCATGGAGCAGAAGTTCCATGTGCTTCGTCATACCAATATACTATATTGCTTGGATTAGCCGCATTAAAGGTATTACTTGTAGCTCCAGTTACCGGACTGGAAATATACCAGTTTCGACCACTGGTTAGATGTTGATTAACGCTTGTTGTTCCACTTACCGATAAACCACCAGTTGAATTTTCATCAACAAAAGTTGCTGCTCCATTAGTTGAATGACTATTAAGCGTAAAGTTAGATGCTGTCAGATTATATCCTGAATTCAAAGTAACCTTACCACCTCCTGCAACGGTTATATTATTATAAGTTCTTGTTTGATCAAAAACCAAAACACCATCATTTGCCACCGTTAAATCACAAGTAGAACAAACTGGCAAAGTTGATACATTGGTTGAACCTCCACTTATATTGTATGTAGATATCGTTATAAATGCACCCGATACCGCTGAAGTAGCTGCACTACAAGCCCCTGTAACTACACAATAATAATATTTTGTTCCAGCTACATTATGCTGTGGAGTGTAGCTATTGGTTTGAGCTCCGTTACTTGTTCCTAACGAACTTCCGCCTGAATTACTTGCCGATGTATTACTATACCATTGGTAATTTAAATTTGCGCCTGAAGCTGTTACTGTAATTGCTGTAAAATTACCTGCAAGATTTGTCGTTTGAGTAGCTGTTGATTGACTGCTAATAGAAGCATTTGCCGTTGGATCTGCTTCAAAATTTGCTACTAAGGTATGTGCAGCACTAATATTTGTTAGTGTGTAACTTGCCGAAGGAGAAACTTCAACTCCGCTTTCAGTCCAATTTACAAACC
>CAYRBL010000476.1:0-2531 GCA_964422385.1 uncultured Bacteroides sp. | reverse complement strand
TTTTAAATAAAATAATGCAATTTAACTTTAAGAATCCTTTATTTTATGATGTGAGTTAAGAAAAGAACACTTAGAATTACAAAATTAAGGTTCGGAAATTCAAAACTTATAATTATGATTTTAAAAAGAAGGTCAAAACTTATAATTTTAACAAAAAAAAAGCTTTAAAAAATGAAAAAGAATTACATATTATGAAAAAGAATTGGAAAAAGAACAGTTGGATATTGAAATTAATGAAAAAGAATTGCATATTTACTCGTTGGATGTCCGCAATGACGAGCTGGAGTTCCAAATTGGGAAAAGAATTGCACATTGATGAGTTGGATATCCACATTTATAAAAAAGAATTGGAAAATGAACAGTTGGATATGCATATTTATGAAAAAGAATTACACATTGATGAGTTGGATATCCACATTAAGGAGTCGGATATGAACTTTTTTAAGTTTAAAATTCAAAAAAACAATAGTAAAATCAATATATATATACTCATAACAGGCTTTTATAACTTAAATATCAAAAAATAGCTTTTCATACTTCTTATTGATATCCTAAAATGAATTTTAAACTTTATAAAAAAAAGAAAAGTATAAATTAACGACTCTCCATAAGTAATAAAACCTTTTCATTTGTTAATAATATTGTAAAAAATAAATATTTATGTGCTTTTTGATTGTTAAATGATAAATTTTATTTAATTTTATACTCTTTTTGAATCTATAAACTAACTTTATTAAGGAACGAATACATAATATAAAATGGACAATCAATCAAAAACTAAGGAAGAACTCATTTTAGAGATTGAAAATTTGCAAAAAAAATATGAGCAAATGAAAATGATAGCCGATAATGCTTCGGATGTCATCTGGACTATGGATTCAAACCTTAATTATACCTATATTAGTCCTTCTATTTTCAAACAAAGAGGCTATACTCCCGAAGAATTTCTTAGCTTAAAACAAAAAGATATTTATACTGATGCTTCAATAGCTAAGTTAATGCAGGTTTACGAGCAACATTCTAAATTATCTAACCTTGGAAAGATTCCTAAAGATTATAACATCATTTTAGAGTTAGAGCATAAGTGTAAAAATGGTACTATTATTACCGGCGAAGTGGTGATAAACCCTCTTATTAATGAAGAAGGCGAAATTGTAGGTATCCACGGCACTACTCGTAATCTTACAGAAAGAAAAAAGATGGAGGATATGCTTCTTCAACAAAATAATATCCTAAATGCTGTTGCCAAAGCCAACTTTTCACTACTTTTAAACGAAGATTTTGATAGTGCAATCAAGGATGTTTTGCTCAACCTTGGCACTACTATAGGCATCGATAGGATTTATATTAGCCAAACACATAAAGATGCTAAAACAAAGAAACTTTTATTTAGCTTAAAGCACGAATGGACTAATAATCCGCTTTCTTCTTATATAAAAAATGATAATTATAAAAATGTAAGCTTCGAAGAGTATGCCCCTAACTGGTATTATATAATGTGTAAAGGCGATTCATTAAACAGTCCTACTAATAAGCTTTCCTTTCCCGAAAGAGCACTTCTTAACGAGCAAGGAACCCTTTCTATTCTGCTGGTTCCTATTCATATTGGTGTAGAATTTTGGGGCTTTATAGGTTTCGAAGATTGTAATACCGAAAGAATATGGTCGGAGGGCGAAGTTTCCATTTTAAAAGCAGTTGCAGCAAGTATTGGAGGCACTATAAAGCTTGCAAGAAACAAGGAAAATCTATTGAAATCGAAGGCAGAAGCAGAAGCTTCAGACAATTTTAAAACAAATTTGCTTTTAAATATGAGTCACGAGCTGCGGACTCCTATGAATGGCATCCTAGGCTTTGCCGAAATACTTTGCGAAGAGCTAAAAGATGATAAATTAGAACTTGCTAAAAGAATTTCTTCATCAGGTAAAAGACTTATGAAGACCCTTAACACTATTCTTGAGCTTTCGCAACTCGAATCTGGTGTAAAAACTGTTGAATTTAGTATTACAAACATTTCGGATGAGATAAATACAGCCATAAAAGAACATGAAGAGCTGGCTACCAAGAAGAATCTGGAGTTTGTAGCTATCGTTCGTAAGGATATGAGCTGCTATACCGAGCCTTTTTTGTTTGCTAAGATTGTTTCAAATCTAATAGACAATGCAGTTAAGTTTACGAAGGAGGGAGGCATTGTTGTAGAGGCTAAAATTGCTGATATTAATGGAAAAGATTGCATCGAAGTTAAGATAAAAGATAGTGGAATAGGCATAGCTCCTGAAAATAGAGAAATAATTTTTAACGAATTCAAGCAAGTTAGCGAGGGTTATGGTCGTAGTTATGAAGGTGTGGGTTTAGGCCTTACTTTAACAATAAAAATGCTTAATATTTTGGGCGGAACTATTGACATTGAGAGTAAATTGGATGTAGGTTCAGTCTTTACTGTTACCATTCCTTGCAAAAGGAAACTTCAACCGCTTCCAATTGAAAATAATGATGAAATAATAGAAGAAAAAGTAGTTGAAACACCTACTGTT
>CAYRBL010000475.1:0-2537 GCA_964422385.1 uncultured Bacteroides sp. | reverse complement strand
GTTGAGAAACTAAGCGCCGAATTGGATGCTCTTAAAAAAGAATATGCAAAGATGATTGTTGCTTTTTATAAGAATAGAAATGCATACTCAAGAACGATGTTTATTTTCTCTTCTGAAAATTTTAATCAGGCTTATCAACGTTTAAAATACTTTAAGAAATATTCTACTTATCGTAAATTGCAGGTTAATTTAATTATTGAAAAACAAAAACAACTCACACAAAAGAAATATGAATTAGAAGGGCATAAAAAAGATCAAAGTATTTTATTAAATAATGAGCAAAACGAGAAAAAACAATTAACCCGCGAACAAGAAGAGAAGAATAAAGCAGTGCAACAATTGCAGAAAACCGAGAAAGAGTTGGGAAGAACTATTCGTAAGAAAGCAGAAGAAGCAAAGAAGCTGCAAAGAGAAATTGAAAGAATAATAGCTGAAGAAATACGAAGAGCTGAAGAAAAACGTAAGAAAGAAGCCGAAGAAAGACGCTTGAAAGAAGAGGCATCTAAACTAAAAGAAAAAGAAAAAGAAAAGGAGAGAAATAAAAAGAAGAAAAACGATAACGATAAAGTTCTAGTTATTGAGAAACCTAAGGAGAAAATTGTTGCCGTTGTAGAACCTAAACCTAAAAAGGTTTATGAAATATCAGCTACACCTGAAGAGGAAATTATTTCGAACAACTTTGCAAGCAATAGAGGACGCCTACCTTGGCCTACCGACAATGGTATTATTTCGAGTACCTTTGGTAGAAAAGCACATCCTGAACTTAAAAATATAGTTACTGAGAATTTTGGTATTGATATTTTAACCAATAAAGGAGCAAGTGCGAGAGCTGTATTCAATGGTGTCGTCACGTCAGTTATTACAGGGCCAAATGGGTTGAAGGTTGTAATAATTCGTCACGGCGATTATCTTTCGGTATATTCAAACCTCGATCAGGTATTCGTTAAGAGAGGTGATAAAGTAACTACCAAACAAAAAATAGGTATTATCGACACCCAAACAGATGATAACAAAACCGAATTACAATTCCAGATATGGAAAGGAACTACCAAGCTAAATCCAGCCGATTGGATATCGAAGCGTGCTTAGGAGAGGAGCTAATTACAAAAAAGAGGAGTATAAACAAGCTTACAATATTAACACTTATTATTTATACTCCTTCCATAAAAGCCACCTAAGCCTTATTCTATAGTTTTATTTTCATTATTTAAAATTGCATCCCAACCCGGAGCATTCAATGGAATAGCAGTTCCCTGTTGCGTAATAAGCGTTGCATCCGAATTCTCTTCGGTAATGTATCCTATTATATGTATACTTTTTAATTCTTTCGCTTTGTCGAAGTCGGCAAGAGGAATTGTAAACAATAGTTCGTAATCATCACCACCATTTAAGGCTGCAACAAGTGGCAACATCTTAAATTCCTCAGCAAGCATAGCCGTAGTAGCATCAATAGGCACCTTATCTTCATAAATACTACATCCTTTTTTCGATTGCTTGCAAATATGCAACACATCAGAAGCTAAACCATCCGACACATCAATCATAGCAGTAGGTTTAATGCCTTTTTCTTTTAGTTCTTGAAGAATATCCATACGAACTTCAGGTTTCATTTGTCGTTGCAACACATAATCGTGTCCCTCAAGGTCGGGTTGGATATTAGGGTTAGCTTTGAATACAGCTTTCTCTCTTTCTAATAATAACAAACCTAAATAAGCAGCACCAAGGTTCCCACTTACACACAAAAGATCACCTTCTTTGGCAGTATTACGATACACAATATCCTCCTTACTAACCTCTCCAATAACAGTTATAGAAATAAAAATACCAGATAAGCTTGTTGTGGTATCACCACCTACCAAATCAACTTTATATTTCTCGCAAGCTAAATTAATGCCCTCGTAAAACTCTTCCATAGCCTCTAAAGAGAACCTATTTGAGATTGCAACACTAACAGTTATTTGCTTTGGTGTGCCATTCATTGCTGCAATATCCGAGAAGTTCATTACGGCAGCCTTATACCCTAAATGTTTTAAAGGGAAATAAGATAAATCAAAATGTATACCTTCCACCAACATATCGGTGCTCACCAAAGTCAATTTATCCGAGCCTTGGATCACTGCTGCATCGTCGCCAACACCTTTTAGCGTCGATTCATTATATATTTGTATCCCTTTTGTTAGATGTTCTATCAATCCGAATTCACCTAATTCCTTTAATTCTGTTCGCTTTGCCGATCTATCTACGTACATATTCTACTTTATTTAATTAAAGTGCAAAAATACCAAACTTTTCGATATTGTTTTTGTTTATTTTACTCAATTTTTAAATGTATTGATTTTCCTTGTGGATACTATAATAATATTTAATTTTGCAGCATTATTTAAAATGATTCTAAATAAAGAAATTCCAACATAATCAATGGCAACCGACAATAATAATATAATAAACGAAGTTACGAACAGCGAATATAAGTATGGGTTTGTTACCGACAGATCGGAAGAGCACACGTCTGAACTCCAGTCACCTGAAGCTATCTC
>CAYRBL010000474.1:0-2540 GCA_964422385.1 uncultured Bacteroides sp. | reverse complement strand
TTATTATCCAAAAACTCATCTGCCAAATCAATAGCCACATCAAGATATCCTCCAGTATTTTCTCTTAAATCTAAGATAAGATGTTTCATTCCCTGCGCTTTTAAATCTGCAAGTGCTTTCTTAAATTCATCCATCGAAGTTCTTGAGAAACGATCCAAACGAATGTAACCAACCTCTGGAGTAGCCATAAATATAGCATCAATACTTGTTAAAGGAATCACCCCACGAGTGATGTTAAATTCCATCGCTCCCTTGCGGCTTTTGCGTACAATACCTACCTTTACAACAGTTCCTTTTTTACCGCGAAGGTGATTCAACACATAATTATTATTAATAGTATCGCCTGTACATCCTTTACCATCAATACTTACTATTCTATCACCTGCCATTATACCAAGTTTTTCTGACGGGCCGCCAGTAACTACTTCCACTACCATTATAGTATCTTTCACTATCTGAAATTGCACTCCAATACCGTCAAACTTACCCTCTAAAGGTTCGTTCATCTTGGCAATTTCTTCTTTAGAAATATAAATAGAATGTGGATCCAATTCTTTAAGCATTTCGATAATTGATTTCTCAACTATTTTAGGTTCATTCACCTTTTCTACATAGGCAAAACGTATTAATTGCAACGCATAATTATACTTCTGATCAGTAGTTTTGGGATCATAGTCCTGTGCTCGAACCTGAGAATAAAACAGTGCAGACACAATAAAAGCAAATAAAATTCTTTTTAGCATATTAGTTATTTTACGATTGTTATTACAATTTTTTTTAAGTGGTCAAAATTAATGATAAAAAACGAATCAAAGCCATTGTTATTATTTAATAGAAACAATATGTTCATAATTTTTGTTAAACATCAGAAATTATGAGTACATTTGCCTAATATTTCAATGTATGAAAACAGAAACAAAAAGACTCTATTATAGCTTATTTTTTCCTGTTATCTTTATAATCATTTTATGGTTAATAAAGTTAATAGAAGACGTTTCGGGAATAAGTTTTGTTACTTTTGGTATTTATCCACGCCAGATTTTCGGTTTGTGGGGCATCTTATTTTCTCCATTAATTCATTCAAATTATTCGCATTTATACGCCAACACCATTCCTGTTTTAATATTAAGTACAGCATTATTTTATTTTTATAAAGACATAAGTTTAAAAATATTTCTCTTAATATATTTCACTACCAACTTACTTGTGTGGGCAATGGCGCGCGAATCATATCATATAGGTGCAAGTGGTTTGTTGTACGGACTTACCGCATTTTTGTTTGTAAGCGGTATCATCAGAAAACACAATAGATTGATGGCATTATCAATGTTTATTCTATTTTTGTATGGAGGTATTATCTGGGGCGCATTTCCCAACTTTTATCCCGACAAAAGTATTTCATGGGAGGCACATATGATGGGCTTTGTTTCGGGTATTATCTATGCTTATGTGTTCAGGAACGAAGGCCCGCAGAAGCCTGTTTATATATGGGAAGAAGAAGATGATGATGATGATAACAATTTTTATAACAAAGAATTAGTGGATGATTATTACTTAGAAGTAAAACCTGAAGAGGAACCAAAAAAGGATGATTTCCCAAAATTTAACACAGATATTTCGCACACTTAAAATACTTATGAAATGAAAATATTAGCAGTAGAAGCAATCAGAGATGTGGATGCATATACCATCAAAAACAATCCGATACGATCGATAGATTTAATGGAAAGTGCAGCTGAAGCATGCACAAATTGGATAGTCGAAAACTATGAAGAAACCGAATATTTCGAAATATATTGCGGTAATGGCAACAATGGTGGCGATGGTTTGGCTATTGCCCGATTGTTGAATGCTAAGGGTTACGATGTGTATGTTCATTTGGTTACTACTTCAGGCAAACCTTCTAAAGACTTTACTACCAACCTGAAAAGATTGAATGCGGAGTCCGATTTTAGATTAAATACGATAGATAGCGAAAGGGATTTAAAAGAATTTCATTACGACATAGTGGTTATTGATGCTATTTTTGGCACAGGTATTTCAAAGCCTGTTGAGGGCTTAACTGCTGATGTTATTAAGTTTATAAATAAGCTCGAATACCCTGTTATTTCTATTGATGTGCCTTCGGGTTTGTATTGCGATAAGCATAATTCGCCTTCTAATCCAATTATTAAGGCTACCCAAACGCTCACTTTCGAAATGCCTAAATTAGCATTTATGTTTGCTGAGAATGCTGAATATGTAGGCTCTTTCGAGATGCTTGATATAGGTTTGAATAAAGAGTATATTAACGAACTTATTTGCACTAACAAATACATTACAAGATCTGAGGCTAAATTGTTATACAAAGCTCGAAAGAACATATTTGCACATAAAGGTAATTTTGGGCATGCCTTGCTTATAAGTGGTAGTTTGGGCAAGATTGGTGCTTCAATATTGTCGGCCAAAGCTTGCTTGCGCGCTGGTGCAGGCTTACTTACGGTGCATTGCCCGGCATCTGCAAACGTTATTTTGCAAGTATCGGTTCCTGAGGCTATGTT
>CAYRBL010000473.1:0-2546 GCA_964422385.1 uncultured Bacteroides sp. | reverse complement strand
TGCTTGATGAGATTGAAAAGACTACTGGCAAAAACGAGCGTACTTTGGTTACTACCCTTACCAAACGTATGGCTGAGGAGTTATCTAAATATATGACTAATTTAGGTATTAGATGTCGCTATATACATTCGGAAGTTGATACTTTAGAGCGTATTGAGATTATGCACGACCTTCGTTTGGGTGTGTTTGATGTGTTGATTGGTGTTAATTTGTTAAGAGAAGGATTGGATTTGCCCGAAGTATCATTGGTGGCTATTTTGGATGCCGACAAGGAAGGTTTCCTTCGTTCGGAGCGTTCGCTTACTCAAACTGCAGGTAGAGCTGCCCGTAATGTTAATTCTAAAGTTATAATGTATGCTGATAAAATGACGGCTTCGATGCAACAAACTATTGATGCTACCAATCGTAAGCGCGAAAAACAGATGAAGTATAATGAGGATAACAACATCACTCCTACTCAGATTGTAAAATCGATGAATACTAGTTTAACTAAAGCTGCCCCAACTCCTACAGGTGCTCCAAGACCTTATATCGAAAGTGATAATCTGAGTGTAGCTGCCGAACCTATCTTGAAATACATGAACAAAAAGCAACTTACAAAGAGTTTGGATGTGTCGCGCAAGAGTATGGAGAAAGCTGTTAAAGAACTTGATTTTGTGCAAGCCGCCAAGTATAGAGACGAGATTAATGAGATACAGAAACTATTGGAATCAATTAACAATTAACAATTAACAATTAATAATTAATAATATTTAATTAATCTAAGTTAGACTATTATTTGCAAAAGGGTTTTCGTAAGCTTTGCTTTTTAGTTTTTTCTTTGATTTCTTCGACAGCTGTAAATTAAAGATTGAAATCAGTTCTAGTTTCTTTTCATCAGGATGGTTGCACGAAATATAATGTACGTAAAGATCATTTAGGATATTCAAAGTTTTCACCCAGCTTGCTGTAGTTATACGATGTTCATTCCCCAAGCCTAAATTATATATTCTACTTAGATGTTGTCTTATTCCCATTTTAGAATTTGATTTCCCTATGTACAATATCGTTTCATCTGCCAACCAAAACGACTCTAACTTTTCTTTTATGTTTAATAAAGTAGCAGGTTTACCGTCTATTTTCAATTTATCATCTTTTTCAATCCAATTTAGGATGCTTGCATTATTAAAGGGTGCTGCTTCAAAATAGGGTTCTAAAGCCAAAATATCCTTTGAAGTTGATATAATATATACACCTCTTGATGTAGATTCAATCCCTTCGCCCCACTTATACGACCTTAATCTTGCAGGATTCAGTCCTGAAGTTTTTACTAATTGTTCAACTGTTATCGACATACTATTATGTATTATTATGTAAATTTAAAACTTTACAAAGATAGTGTATTAAATCGGTCTTTATAAGGAAATAATTATTTTAAATACGAATTACGGAATCATCTATGATTATTAGTGATTAACTAAGCACGGTTACGCTTCCTTTATATTGTTTTTCATAGCCATTTGGAATGTTAGTTGCCTTTATAATATAATAGTATCCCCCATCGGGAATATCTTTAGCATCCCAAGTATTTTTATAAATATTATTTTGATAAACGATAGTTCCCCATCGAATTGTATCCTAAAATAATATCCTTTAAATTCCTGTCTTTATAAAGAACTATAAGCGATACTAATTTGGAACCGTAGTTGGTGATACTGGTTTTTATGCCGTTGTTGCCCCTTAGTATTATCAATTTTGCTTCTCTGCCATCAGGCATAAATCCGAAATTCTCTGCTTTTACTGACATGTTTAGTTGTTATTATATTTTTGTTTTTGTTGTTCTACCCAGCTTACAGCAAAATGAAGTTAGCTGTATTCTCATATTTGATTGCATTAAAAAAAAGGGTCATCTTTTGTTGGTAATTTTAAATCACCTTCATTGTTTTCAATTATTAATTCTGAACCTTCTTTAACTTCTTTTGCATAAAGGTTAAGGTTAGTCCCTTTTCGGAATTTATTATTTGTTATTAATGTAGTCCCTTCAAAATAAACATCAAAAAAATCAACATAACATTCAAAAGAACAATTGTCTATTATGAATTCATTTGGGAAAAGGTTATGAACACCACAATTAAATGTAGCAAAATCTTTTATTATACAATTACGCATTTCTAGTCCTCCTAAGAAATAAGTCGCATAAAAGTCAAGTCTACCTATTATACTATTTTCAATAACTATTTTTTTTCCAATACATAAACATAATGCATTAATACATTCAATATTACAGTTATTAAAATAAATTTCAGTATTAAAATTAAGTCCAAGCTCAATCTTAAAGTCTGGAATATCTATAATATGTAAATCTTGATTTTTGAAATCAAGTCGTTCTTGAAATTTCCAGTCTTGAAAGTCTATCATTGTATTTTTATTTAACTTGTCTATTGCGTTCCTTTATGACTCCCTGTCTCTGTGTTTAAAAACCCTGCCATGATTTGATTCTAAATATTAATTTTGCTTCTCTGCCATCAGGCATAAATCCGGAACTCTCTACTTTTACTGACATATTT
>CAYRBL010000472.1:0-2581 GCA_964422385.1 uncultured Bacteroides sp. | reverse complement strand
TTAAAACATACAAAAATAATATTACAACAAAATTGAAAGGTAATGAGAAAATAGACAATTGAAAATAGGCAAAGATAATGCTGGTACTCGCAATGGTAATCGAAATCAATGGAGTTAATAATAAAACCCAAAGAAAAGAAAAACGTGACGAAACAATAAAGAATCCACCAATAGCAATCGCAGTTAAAATATAATTAAAACCAATGTACCCATAACTAAGGTCGTTTATATTAGCTCCAATAAGTATGTAAAAATAATATGCAGCTAAAAATCCAACAACAGATAATACAAATGCTATACGCGAATAAATAAGAATGCCTATTGCGACAAGCAAACCAGCAAACAAATGATATTGGAATAGTATAGCACCCAACGATCTGAAGTAAATAACAATTGAGTTATGCAGTTGAAGTTCATTAAACCACTTGTAGATTTTCACCATCGTCA
The DNA here is from genome assembly GCA_964422385.1 of uncultured Bacteroides sp. GTDB lineage: Bacteria > Bacteroidota > Bacteroidia > Bacteroidales > JACABE01 > JBAXLO01. Next base: position 2,134 of record CAYRBL010000472.1, on the reverse strand, counting down.
TGCCACCCAACAAATGCATTTCGTTATAAGTAAATATTCCTCTTTCGCTTATTTTTAGCGCAGTAAATTCTCGGGTTGCTAAAGTTACCATCCAAAAAACAATTAAAAAAGAAATACTCAAGAAAGGCAAACCATATTTACCTATAACACCTTCCAGCATTATGGTAACGAACAAGGTAAGTAATGAGGCAAATAAAAGTACAATGAAGAATTCGTAGTTGGGTTGATAGCTAACTCCTAAACCTAATCCAACTAATAAGCTATTAAAACCATAATATCCTGCACGGATATTAGATCTGTTAAAACCTATTAAATATGCAATAGTATTTGAAAAAGTTACAGCCAAAACACCACTTATACCAGCGTAGACATCGAGGAATGTTACTAAAACAAGTATACATGCAAACAAAACATTGTTTGAGAAAAAGATGTTTGTATAGCTGTTTAATAAACTATAAATATAATTAGGAAATAGATTTCTTAGCTTTTGCATACTAATAGGAAGCTATATTAATATCCATACTAATAAACCCTAAAGTTTATCAGTATAGATATTAAATGTTAATTCTTATAATTCGAATTTAGATAAATGCTCAGGAACTCGTTCAACCGACGAGAATGTCTCCATTTTCTCCGCTTCTCTAACCAGATGTACTTTTCCATTCATGTCAATCATAACAATATTTGGTCTTAAGGTTATGAATTGCATCCATTGAGTCATGTTATAAGCACCTACATTATGTATAACAAAATGATCGCCTTTATTCATTAATGGTAGATCAATATTTTCTCTGATAACATCAATATTCATACATAAAGGACCATACAATTGAGTTGTTTCAGTATAATGAGTGAAAGGTTGGGCAGGAGTTATCTTATGATCATACCAAAAAGAAGTGAACATAATATTGACACCAACGTCAATAATAGTATTACGTTTGCCCATTGAAGTACGTTTGTTTGCAATAACAGACCCTAACAAATAACCTGCTTCGTCAATTAGTGCACGACCAGTTTCTAAAATAAGAGTTGGAAGTTCGCTGTTCTTAAAGTTACAATTAAGTAATGTTGTTGTAATAGCTTCTGCAAAATCATCAAAAGAAGGTGAAGTATCAAAACCTGGCAAGTAAGAACCTTTCAAAGTATTCTTAGAAGCAAAGCCACCACCCATGTCGATGTACTTTATCGAATGGTTATACTTTTGCTCGATGCCAATGGCAAGATCTGCAAGTTTTCCAGCAGCAACAGCATAAGCACTTGCCGACAACATAAAGGTGCCAATATGACTATGCAATCCCATAAGGTCAATCTTACCCGAACGCATTATCTTATTTAAGGCATCCCAAGCTTGTCCGTTTTCGTAATTAAAACCAAAACGATCCCACATTGGATAAATACCGGTATCCATATTAACACGGATAGCTACCTTTGGACGTTTGTTAGTAGTTTCTGTAATTTCTATAATAGTATACAGCTCATCTAAATGGTCAATATGAATTAATGATTCATTTTCAATAGCAGTTCTTAAATCATCTTCAGATTTATCAGGACCATTAAAGATAATTTTCTTTCCACTTACTCCGTTAGCGATAGCTTTTTTATATTCGAAGCCAGAAACAACTTCTGCCCAAGAACCTTCTTGATGAAACACTTTGCAAACTGCATCCAGATAGTTAGTCTTATACGACCATGCAAACTGAACTTTTGGATAACGGGTAGTAAAAGCTTTCTTAGCTTTCTTTATTGTTGATCTTATCGTGCTTTCCGAGATCACAAATAAAGGTGATCCGTATTCTTTAATTAATTCTTTTACTGATACACCATCAATATGTGTCATTGGTGCATATTCGGTTCTCATACCGAATTTGTTTGGCATCCCTGTTTCTAATTTTTTTATTATAGGGCGTTCGTATCTTAGTTTTTCCATTTTAATTTTAATTTAATTTAAATAATTATAACTCTCCGAATGTAGAGATTGCTTGAAATTCTTCTATATCTACTATCATATCCCAGGCATATCGAATAAACATTTTACCTTTGGCATAGTCTTTATAGGCTTCTACCTTTTCGCCCAATGCTAGCTTAACTAAAGCTTCAGGAATGTTTTGCCCAACGCCAACTGCAAGATAAATCC
>CAYRBL010000471.1:1442-2590 GCA_964422385.1 uncultured Bacteroides sp. | reverse complement strand
GAAGGTTTGTTGGATTTAACAAGATTTAAAACACCAGATCCGTGGATGACTTTCTATGCCCGAGAAGCACTTGGTATAAAAACATGGGATCTTTTCGATATGGTAATGGGAGCCTATTCAGGGGAGTTATCGCGTATCCTAAGTATTGGAGGTGATGGCGATGGAAAGTTAAAAGGTAGCATGAAAGCCAATCGTTTTAAACCTATGGTTAAATTTATTGGGCCATTTGAATTAAAAGGCGGACAGATGCGGACACATACTTTTATGATGCCACAGTATATTGGTTCTGTAAGAGTGATGGTGGTTGCAGGTGATAAAGGCAAGTATGGAAATGCTGAAAAAGCTGTTGCCGTAAGGAAACCTTTGATGGTTTTGGGAACTTTGCCAAGAGTGGTTGGGCCTGGTGAAACTGTAAAACTTCCGGTTAGTGTGTTTGCAATGGAGAAGTTTGTGAAGAATGTAAGTGTTAAGATTGTTGCTGATAATATGTTTTCGGTTTCGGGAAAGACTACCCAGAATCTTACTTTTAATAGGGTAGGTGACGAGATTGTTGACTTCGAGATTAAGGTAAAAGAAGCAATGGGTGTTGGTAAGATTAAGATTATTGCAACAAGTGGTAACCTAACAGCTGTTCACGATATTGAAGTAGATATAAGGAATCCTAATCCAAGAATGAGTGAGGCTATGGAGACTACAATTATGCCTGGTAAGAGTTGGGATGCTTCGTACAAACTTATAGGAATGGCTGGTACCAATAAAGGTGTTCTTGAGATTTCATCCATCCCTTCGATGAACCTTGAAAAGAGGTTGGCTTACTTGATGGAATATCCGCATGGATGTATAGAACAGACTACTTCCGCTGTGTTCCCTCAGTTGTATCTTGCTGATATCATAGATCTGAATTCATATAATAAAGAAAAAATAAGAGGGAATATCATGGCTGCTATCTATCGTTTGAAATCTTTCCAGACTTCTAACGGCGGTCTTTCTTACTGGCCAGGCGATCAGTATGCGGATGACTGGGGTTCTAATTATGGTGGTCATTTCCTATTGGAAGCCGAACAAAAGGGTTATGCGTTGCCTGTAGGTTTTAAAACTAATTGGTTGAAATATCAAAAGCAAAAGGCAATAACCTGGACTTATAACTC
>CAYRBL010000471.1:0-1342 GCA_964422385.1 uncultured Bacteroides sp. | reverse complement strand
GCCACTCTTATCAAAGAACTATCTGTGCAGATGTGCAAAGAGGAATGGATGAGTACCCAAACAACTGCTTATTGTTTGCTTGCTGTGTCTAAATATATTGGTAGTGCTTCTGGAAAGGGAATTAATATTACTTATAAGATTGATAATGGTCAGGTGGTGGCGCTGCAAAGTAATAAGTCGGTTGCTAAAACTGATCTGGGTATAAAAGCAAGTGCTACCAAAGGTAAAATACTTGTCAGCAATACCGGTAATAGTATTTTGTATGCGCGTGTTATTACTTCGGGGATACCTTTGGCTGGCGACAAGTCATCCATACAGTCTAATCTGAAGATGTCTGTGGATTATAAATCGGTTGCAGGTGCTCGCATTGATCCTAAGAAATTGGAGCAAGGTATTAACTTTATGGTGGAAGTTACTGTGGAGAATCCGGGGATGAGAGGTGCTTACAAGCAAATGGCTTTAACCCAAATCTTCCCTTCAGGATGGGAAATCTTCAACACAAGGATGAGTGATTTTGCGAAAGCAGTTACTGAAAAGAAAGAAGAAGCTGCTGAAGAAGAAAATGCTTATGTTCGCAGAAGGAAAGCTGTTCAGAACCAAAACATTTTTACGTATCAGGATATACGTGATGATAGGGTGTATACTTATTTCGATCTTGAGCCACACCAATCAAAGACTTTTAAAATTATGCTCAACTCCAGCTATCTCGGCAAATTCTATCTGCCTACTGTTTATTGCGAAGCGATGTACGATAATACCATCAATGCAAGAGTACCCGGCACATGGATAGAGGTAGTTTCGTCGAGCAAATAATTAAAATAAAGAGCTTTATTCCCCCGAAATGGTTACGCGCCATTTCGGGGTTAAAGAAGAAACATTTCTGGTATTCTTTTTTTATTTTAATCTTCCTATTGTTCTGGTTCTGTATTCCTAAACCTTTGTTTAGCGATCCCGATTCCACTGTTTTACTCGACAGGGATTATGCCTTGTTGGGTGCAAAGATTTCGGGCGATGGGCAGTGGAGGTTTCCTCAGTCAACCAAAGTTCCTGATAAGTTTAAAAAAGCTATAATGCACTTCGAGGACAGGTACTTTAATTATCATCCCGGTTTCAATCCCTATTCGATGGGTAGGGCAGTATATCTTAATTTTAAAAAGAAAAGAATTGTAAGTGGGGGGAGCACCCTTACCATGCAGGTTATCCGCTTGGCGCGAAAGAATAAGGAGCGTACTTTTTACGAGAAATTCGTGGAACTGGTGATGGCTTTAAGGATGGAATTAACCTATACTAAGAGCGAGATTCTCGACTTGTATGCTTCTCATGCTCCGTTCGGTAGTAATGT
>CAYRBL010000470.1:0-2592 GCA_964422385.1 uncultured Bacteroides sp. | reverse complement strand
GTAATCAAGGTAATCAAGGTAATCAAGGTAATCAAGGTAATCAAGGTAATCAAGGAGCAGGTGCAGGTAATCTTAACTATACTACTACCTTCACAAATGCCTCATTAAGTGCTGGTGTATTAACCGTTAATCACGGACTTGGAACTAAATCATGTGTAGTTAGTGTACAAAATAATACTAACAATCAAGTTAACCCAGATGAAATTATTTATACATCCACATCGGCATTAACGGTAACATTAACTAGTTTTGGTACTCTTACAGGTACTTGGACAGTAACCGTAGTAGCTAGTGGTGGAACACCAACAACACAAACATTCCAACAAGTATATAATAATTCACCAACAATTCCTCAAGTAACTACAACCACTCCTTTAGGCTCTGTTACTTTTAGAAATGGTGCTGGTGCTGACACCGTGGCTGTCACATCAGTTCAAAACATAGCTGGTACTGATACACATCAAATATTAGGTGATGGTACAATAGTATTACCTAAAGCATCTGGTATAGGAGTAAAGGTTGATACAACAACACCTACATATCCTTGGCGTGATATAATAGGAGATGTAAATAACCGAAGTGGTGCGTCAGGACCTACATTAACTTCATATATAACATCTATATTTCAATTTAACTGGGGAAATACAACTTTATTAGAATCACATATACAATATCATATGCCACATGATTATTATCAAGGTTCTGATGTTTTTATTCATACTCATTGGTCAACAATAGTAGCATCAATTGGTGATGCTAATTGGATGTTTGATATACTATGGGCAAAGGGATTTTCCCAAACAATATTTGAAGGAACTACAGGGTCTGCTTCTTTTGTAACTATACCTGCAACACAAACAGGAACTACTGCATTTACGCATTTAGTTGCTGAAACACAAATGTCTGCACCAAATGGATTAATAAATCCTGCTGTTGTCAACGTATCTATCACATCAGGTGCTGCTATATTAACATCGGCTACTGCGTTATTTACTGCACGTGATTTAGGTAGAACGGTTCAGGTTATTGGTGCTGGCTCGGCTGGTGGTGTTCTCAATACAACAATAAGTACATTTACAAGCACAACCCAAGTAACATTAGCTAATAATGCAAGTACAACAGTGGCAGCACAAAATAATTTTAGATATCGAGTTATAAATACATCATCATTAGAACCAGATGGATTATTCTTAGTGCGTGTTTGGCGTGATCCGGGTAGAGCTGCGGATACATTATCTCAAAATGCATTCACTCATTCAGTTGATATACATTACCAATCAACAAACATTGGAACTAAAGGAAAAGCACCAAACTTTTACATTTAAGTAGGAATAATATTTATGCAAACAGGAAAACTAGAATTACAAGCTCTTGGTACATTTAAGGATGGTGCTGGATCTGCTGGTATTGCTGGTTATATATTATCATCAACTGGAACCGCTACCGCTTGGATACCTTCACCTACAGGTAGTACTGCATATATAGGAGCACAATCATTTAATTTCGGAGCTATTACAGGCACAATACCATCAACTAACGTTTTTTTTGCATCTAGAATATTTGTAGTGAATACAGTTATTGTAAATAGAATTGCATGTTCTACAATTCAAGGAAGTAATGGAGCTTCCCGTATGGGTATTTATGACGATGCAGGTACTACTTTACTAGTCCAATCATCAACTGCTGCTTCAATGATCATTGGATTAAATACATTTACTATTTCAAGTACAACCCTAAATGCAGGTACGTTTTATTATGTAGCCTTGCAATCAATAGCGAATGGAGTTTCTTACATGATAAATACAGGATATACAGGAGCAACAACATATATAAGATCAAGATATGACACTAGTTCTACAGATCCAACTACTACTATGAAAACTTCAATTACTGGGGTTGGAGCATCAGCAACTGCTTTATGGGTATCACTATATAGGGTATAAATTATGCAGACTGGAAATATAGAATTACAAGCTCTTGGAACACTTAAAGATGGTGGGGTTACTCCCTCTGTTGGTACTTCTGGACAAATATTATCATCAACAATAACATCTACTAAATGGATAGATGCGCCTACTGGGGGAACTACATATGTAGGTGCTGAATCATTTAAATTCGCTACAACTACAGGTGTGGCATCAGTAGGTAATGTGTTTTGGGCCTCTCGAATATTTATAGAAAATAGCACTGTTGTAAATAGAATAGCGTGTTATGCAATTAGCGGAGGTACTGGAAATGTTCGTATGGGTATTTATGATGATGCAGGAACTACTCGAATAGCTCAAGCATCTAATAAAACTAGCATTGTAGCTGGATTAAATGAATTTACGCTTGTATCGGATGTTACCTTGAGTAGTGGTACTTTCTATTATATACTATTACAGTCAAATGCTAATACTCCTAATCCTTCTTATTATGTATATACTGGATATATAGGAAATTTACCAGTAGTAAGAGCAAGAGTTGACCAAAATAATGTTACTGATCCAAGTAGTGGTATGGCAACATCTATTACTGCTAATCCAGATGCCAGAGCATTATGGGTATCACTATATAGGGTATAAATTATGCAGACTGGAAATATAGAATTAC
>CAYRBL010000469.1:0-2594 GCA_964422385.1 uncultured Bacteroides sp. | reverse complement strand
TTTGTCATGCTGAACCCTTCTTTTGTCATACTGAACCCTTCTTTTGTCATGCTGAGCGAAGCGAAGCATCTCCTAACTATTAGTCTCTCATTCTCTTAGTCTCTCATTCTCTTAGTCTCTCATTCTCTTAGTCCTTAATTCCCAATAACTTAATAACCTAATAACCAAATTCCTAATTCTTAATTCGTAATTGATTCATCATCCTATATGCTTTAAAAACTTAATTTTTAAAATTTTCAGATGCTAATTGAATGAAATTGTATAATAATTATATTGTCAGTAATTTTGTATTATATTTGCATCATATTTTAGATACATATTTTGTTAAAAGCATAACATTTTTGTTATATTTTCGTTTTAATAATATAAAAATAAAAATACTGATAAATGGGCAAACAAGGTAGATTTACCGGCGAATTGAAAACCGATAATAATAATATTATAGTAAATTTACAAATGATAGAGTTTGAAGAAGACAATTGTACTGTCGTGTATTGTCCTGCCTTGGATGTTAGCGGATATGGCAGAGATTTAAAAGAAGCAACTGAATCTTTTAATATTTCTTTGCACGAATTTTTTTTGTATGGCTTACATAAAAAAACAATTTTCGAAGAATTAAAATCAATGGGATGGATTATTAAACACAATCATAGAAATATGCAAGCTCCAGCTTTGACGAAATTATTAGAAGAAAATGAAAATTTCAGCCGAATTTTCAATGATTTTCCGTTAAGAAAATATGATCAAAAAGTAGAAATACCGGTTTGTTAATGGGTGGTTTAAAAAACATACCATTGCGAACATTTCGCGAATATTTAACCTATAAAGGTTTAAAAGTTATAAGAGTAAACGGCGGTCATGAAATTTGGGCCGGTAAGCAAATGAAACGCCCCATAACATTACAAACACACATAACGCCCGTACCTGAATTTATTGTAAAACAATGCCTGAGAGCATTAAACCTTACTTCTGATGATTTTGATGAATTTTTAAGAAGTTGATTATTTTTTAACGCAATGTGAAGAAAAAGGTGAGGATTTCCACCTTTTTTTTTATATATTTTCAAGTATTAAATTGAAAATATTTCTTTACTTCTTCTGCATAAAACCCAATCCCCTCACATTATCTTTTAGCATTGAAAGACCTGGTATCATAGTACATAAAGGCGTTTGCAATGCAAACACTAACAGTAATATGACAACATAATATTCTAAAAATCAGAATGGTAGCTGAGATAAACCGGATTGGGCAAATCCCTATTATAGATAAAAATACACCATTGCTGGCTTTTAAAACTACTGAAATAAATGCCAATGCATTGGTGTATGCTGCGATGGGGGAGAATAGAATAAAATTTATCTTTTGCTAAAATTTAAATATTAAATTACATAACCCATTTCAAAATTAAATATTCCCAATATTATACAATAATTTGCATCGTTTATTGTTTTTGTACTAAGTACATGACAAAAAATTGCAGTAAAATTTAAATTCTTCTAATTTATTACTATACAGCAATTTTGCAATGTGATTTAATCCATATTTTAAAAAGCTATATGCCCTTCTTCCATGTTTTAGAATTCTAATTGGTTTAATTGAGTCCAAATAGATACCTACAATATAAGCCCAGGCAAAAGCGATTATAACTAGAGCAATTAGTTTGTTAATTCTTACTAAATCTGATAGATGCGTATCTTCAATGTTAAATCCACTTGTTTTCATTGCTCTAAACATAGTTTCAATCTGCCATCGATCTTTATAAAGAACGTCAGCTTGTTCTGGTTTGTTGAATGAGATAATAATCTGCAGTTCAGGAGCACCTTTTTTATTCAATATTTTGGATGCTGATAAATAGCAGAGTTGCCCATTGATATCCACAATTTTACTGTAATATTTGAATTGATTAATTTTAAGATCACAAAACAACCAACTTGCTTTTACACGATTTCCATTTTTAGGAATTCTAACCCAGAAATTTTCTCTAATTCTAATATGATAACGTATTTTCTTGTGATTCAAGAACCCAATCCAATGCTCTCCTACAAATTCTCTGTCAGCTAAAATGCAATCAATTACATCTTTCCCAAAGAGCATTATGAAACGGTTTACTAAATCAATTCTTTCTTGAGTTGACGAATTGCCAAACTTTGGCATCATTGTATACAAAATTGGAAAAGCTACTCCTTGATATACAATTCCAATCATAAGAATATTGATGTTATTAACTCCGAATTTCCAGTTAGTTCTATCCATCACCAATCGATAAGGTGGTTTGACAGGAAGAAGTTTAAGAACTAATTTCGCAACTAATCCTGTATCAAGAACATACAAAGCCATGAATCGCTGAATTCTTCGCAAGGACGAACTTGTACCTACTTCGGAATCAAATGAAATAGCCAATTTATCAAAACTAACTGTTTGGACTTTGCAAAGAGCACTAATAAATAAGCCAATGAGCTTTATGCGGGCAAGGTGAAAATCTTTGCCAAAAATTTGAACTAATGTGTCAATTAAAATGCTAATTTTACTCTCTGAACTGGTATTCATATCTTTTGTTAAATATTGGTAGTATTCAACTAAGATACTGAATATCA
>CAYRBL010000468.1:1224-2606 GCA_964422385.1 uncultured Bacteroides sp. | reverse complement strand
CGCTTCATTTTGAGAAGGTGTTTTTCTTTTGTATCTTTGCAAACTGAAAAATATAGTATTTTTAATAAAAATTATTATAAATAATTCTTGGTTTTAAATCTTATGATTAAAGAAGAAATCTACAGTAAAGAAAACATAGACGAAGCTACTGAAAAAGTAAAAAATCTGATATTATATAATGACGATTTTAATACTTTTGATTTCGTTATCGACACGCTAATTAAAGTATGTGAACATGAGCCTGAACAAGCCGAACAATGTACGCTTATCGTCCATTTTAAAGGTAAATGCGCAGTTAAATCAGGTACTTTAAATGAATTAAAACCTCTTCATCGCACCATGTCGGATAGGAATCTTACTGTTGATATTGCATAATAAAAGAATATTATTCAAACATAAATAACTCCCAAAAACACATCTGAGGAACATTAAATGAATTATCTGTTAGTCGAGAATCTTACCAAATCTTATGGTGAAAAATTACTTTTTGAAAGCATTACTTTTGGTGTTGATAAAGGACAAAAGGTAGCGTTTATAGCACGTAATGGTGCAGGCAAAAGTAGTTTACTGAATATTATTATGGGCAAAGATTTGCCGGACGAAGGCAAAGTTACTTTTCGTAAAGATATACGGATTTCGTACTTGCCACAGAATCCTGAGCTGGATGACAACCTCAGCATTATTGATTATTTATTTAATAGTGGTAATAAATATCTGGCTGCAATCCGCAATTATGAGGAGGCAGTTTTTAACCTTAGGCATACCGAAACGGATGAAAAACGCAAGGCTTTAGAGGATGCCATTCATGAGGTGGATATATTGGATTGTTGGGATTTCGAAAACAAAGTTAAGGAAGTTTTAAGTCGCTTACAGATTAATGATATCTCCCAAATGATAGGATCACTTTCGGGAGGGCAACGAAAGAAAGTGGCGCTTTCGAAAGTGTTGATAGAAGAAGCCGATTTGCTGATACTGGACGAACCTACGAACCATTTGGACGTAGTGATGATTGAATGGTTGGAGGAATACCTTTCGAAACAAAGTTTGTGTTTATTTTTCGTAACTCATGATCGTTATTTTTTAAATAATGTATGTGAGGAGATATTAGAGTTAGATAATTCTAATATTTATCATTATAAAGGGAAATACGACTATTTTTTAGAGAAAAAAGCCGAACGTGAAGAAATAGAACGCTTAGAAATTGAGAAAGCAAAAAATACCTATCGCAAAGAATTAGATTGGATGCGAAGGATGCCTTCGGCACGAACAACTAAGTCGAAAGCGAGGATAGATGCTTTTTATGATTTGCAGGAAAAGGCCACGAAAAGGATAGACACATCTAAACCTGAATTGAGTATAAAATCGGAGCGTATTGGTGGAAA
>CAYRBL010000468.1:0-1124 GCA_964422385.1 uncultured Bacteroides sp. | reverse complement strand
TAAGTGGCGGGGAGCGCAGGCGATTGTACTTGCTGATGACCCTTATGCGCAATCCAAATTTCTTGATTTTGGATGAGCCTACAAACGATCTTGACTTGTTTACGTTGATGATGCTCGAAGATTTTTTGATGGATTTTAGTGGTTGTTTGTTGTTGGTTTCTCACGACAGAAGTTTCATGGATAATTTGGTTGATCATATTTTTGTGTTCGAAGATGATGGTATTGTTAAAGATTATCACAGTACTTATACCGAATATACCAAGAAAAAATCGTTGCAGGAAAGGCAGCAGAAACTGGAAGCTAAAAAGGAGGACAAAACGAGTGTTCAGAAGCCAAAAGCTACATCAAATAAGCCTACTTATAAGCAAAAACAAGAATATGATACTTTGGAAAAAGAAATAAGCGATTTAGAAAAGGAAAAAGAGAGCTTGTTTGCCAAACTTAATGCTGCTGATGTTGATGTAAAAGATTTAACCAATTGGTCGAATCGTATTGGGGAAATTATCAAACTCGAAGAAGAAAAAACCAATCGCTGGTTGGAATTGAGCGAAATTATGTAAACGAAGGCAGAAATTATGAATTATGAATTATGAATTATGAATTTTCGTGATTTATTCTGTGCATAATTTCAATATTTTTTATTAATGAAACTTTTCTTTTCGTTTCATCATTTCAATGATTATTGTTTTGCGTTTTTCTCGGGTGGCCTCATCCTTTGCTGTTTGTAGGCGATATACTATAGAATAATGATTTGTTTTATCTAAAGATTGGAAGAAATTATGTGCTTCTTCATGGAGTGAAAGTTCTTTTAAAAAATCTTCTGGAATAATCATATTACTTTGCGAATCGTAGGCGCGTTCCCATCTTCCATCGGCCTTTGCACGTTCTATTTCTGCTATTCCCGGCGCTTGCATTTTGCCTTCTTTTATTAAAGTAAATGTTTTTTCAACATTCCGTTTCGACCATTGGCTTCTTATTCTTCTTGGTGTAAATTTTTGCAGATACGACTGCTCATCATACTTTTTTGCCTGCCCATCTATCCATCCAAAACATAGAGCTACATCCAAAGCTTGTTGATATACAATGCTAGTTTTGCCAGAATCTTTTTTGTAAAATCGAAGCCA
>CAYRBL010000467.1:0-2609 GCA_964422385.1 uncultured Bacteroides sp. | reverse complement strand
ATCAATTAATTTATTCGATAAAAAATGTTTATCAAAATGTTCTTTGTTTTTGAATGTAAATTCAAAACGTAGTATAAAATACTTCTCTAATTCTTCTTTAATATTATCTGATAAAATTTTATAAAGTTCTTTATTTTTATCACTTTTAATTTCAATAGACTTATCATAAAATTTAGTGAATGGGTGTACAGCTGTTCCTGTTGTTCTTGTGTAAGTAGTTAAACCAAAACCAACTTTTTGGTTATTGTACAAATTACAAAAATGAATATCATTATTAAATAGTTCTTTTCTTAACCATTTAACCCAATCTTTTACAAAGTTTATTTTATCCTTTGCAAAATTCATATCAGTTTTAATATCCAAATCTTTTAAAAAGACATTATTTAGTACATTATTAATATCATCAAATTCTAAATAACCTAATTCAGATAAGTAAATAATTGCCGATTTTAAGTCTTGTAATTTTATACCATTAAAGTAGTTTTTACCACAAACTTTTGATGACATATAAATTGCAACTTTTTCGTAAGTTTTAAAAGTATTAGGTATTTCTTTTTTAATAATACCTACTTGAAATTTATTTCCATTGAAAGGTACAGGCACTAAATTTTTAGAATAAGTATCTATTTCAACCCCTGTATCTGAATCTATTATTGTGAAATTTGTAGGAAAGGATAAAGATTTAAATACATAAGAATCGATTTCAAACCTTGCACTATCTATTGAATAGGTGTAAAAAGGAATTGAATCAGAGGTGTTTTTCCCGATTTTTTCGGGTGAATTTTCAGTTTTTTTGTACTTTTCCATAACGAAATTCAGTTTTATTAGGGCTGCGAACCCTTTTATAAATCTATTTAAAGCGTCAATTTTCCCGAATTGATGCTTTTTTTATGTCTTTTTTAACCCGTTTTCGCCTGGTGTTTTAACCCACTACAAAAATGCAAGCGTATACATATTTGTATACGTTTCCCGACTATCATACGTCGTTAAACGTTTTTTCACCCTTTTAAGCGAATGGATTTTTTAACCAATCTAAAACATAATTAAAAAGGGGTTAAAGATTTCTCCCTAACCCCGATTTATATGTTTTGAGTTGGTTCAATGGTTGCATCCCTGCAGAGCCATCTAACCCCTAAATTAATAAAAAATGTGGTACCTACAAATTAAATAATAAAGGTGTAAAGTAAAAGGTGTGAAATAAGTGTATTTAAAGGGTGTTTTAGCCTGTTTTAGGCTATGTATTAGGCTTATATTAAACTAGTGAGGTACGTTTGTCTTTACGTGTATTAGGCTTTATTATGACGTTTTGTTCTATGTTGTCAAAGTTAAATCCTTCAAACGCTTTTTCTAATCTAAAAGAGAAATCAGAAAGAAATTCAGGGGCAAATTGTATTCCATATCCACCCAATTCAACCATTTCACCTTTTACCAAGTTATCAGGGTTTTCAGCTAAATAAAGAATATCAATAAGGTTTCTAATGTATTCAGACCTATGTACCCCTACACTAAAAGCTAGAGTACAAAGTTTTTTATATTGACTATCTGAAACATAAAACTTAACTAACTTTTTTGTTTCACTTTTAATTTTAGGCTGCTTCATTTGTTTTTGATTTCATTAAATCCTTTACGAAATTAAGTATACCTATAGGATCTGTAGCAAATCCCTTTGTTAGGTTTTGTATTATTGTTTGTTCTTGTGTTGGCTCTATTGCACCTACTGAATCCTTTTCATCTAATTCAAGTTCTAATTGAAATAGTTCCCTTTTTAATTCTTCTATTTCTTTATTAGCATATTCTAATTTTAACTGATACTGTATAAGCTCGCTTTTGGTGTTGAAGTTTGTTTCAATAAGCTTGTAATGATTATCATAATTAGGGACGCTCTTTTGTTCATTAATAAAGTTGAGTTCCCTAGTATTATTTCCTGTTCCTGAATATTGTAGTTCTTGATTATTATATCCATTGCCGCTAATCCTACTTCTATTGATTTGTTCGTTTTCAATTTCTTGCGTACTGGTTGTTTTCTGTTCTTCAGTAGTTCCGTTGTGTGTTGCAATAATTTTATTAATTCTTCTAGTGTTGGCTGCTTGGTTCCTACATTGTAATGAGCAGTATTTTTGTATTGTGCCATTTGTTTTTGTTGGTTGAAATTCCTTTTTACAATTTTCGCAATTCATATAAGTTGTTTTTAAAAATATCTATTTAGTTTAAATAATTCATTGTATTCAGTAAAGGCTAAATAAGCGTTTCTTAACGTTTTAATACGAATATCATCTTCGTCATTATACATTGAATGAGAGGCTATTTTTTCGAATAATTTATTCATTCTACATCTTTCTGTACGACTTTGGTCTGTTCTTACATACATGCCTTTTATTCCGTTTAAATTAGTTCCAACCCCCTTTTTCCATAATTCGTTAAAGTGTAAAATCAATACTTTTTCTATTGGACTAATTTCATCAAATTCAGGTGTTTTTCTTATTACAGGCTCAAAATTTAACTGCATAATTCTATTGGCAACAACTTGCCAGGTTTCTTGATTTGTATTTAGTAAATCAATTAATTTATTCGATAAAAAATGTTTATCAAAATGTTCTTTGTTTTTGAAT
>CAYRBL010000466.1:0-2612 GCA_964422385.1 uncultured Bacteroides sp. | reverse complement strand
ACCGAAATACAAGTCTATCAAAATTTCAAAGAACAATATGATTTATTAAACGATCAAATTTTAAAGCACCAACAGTATACCGCTTTCTTCATAGATTTTGCATATTTCCTGCAATAAAAGACTACTTGATTGAATTTCCAATGCCAACAATGGCAACAGACAAAAGAATTACGGTTATCCCGACAATGATTGTTATAAAGGTTTTTGAAGAGACACCTTTCCATTCGCGGTTATAAAATCCCCACATATTCGCTGTTAATATAATGGTCGACATATGTAGAATCCACGAACTTGCCCCATTTCCCAACTTGCTTTCACCCATACCGTAAAAGAAGAACTGTAAAAACCAAATAGTTCCTGCTAAACCTGCAAAAAAGTAGTTCCTGACTAATGGAGTTGATTTATTTACATAATCGCCATAAGTCTTATTCCTAAAATTGAGAATCATGCACCAAATAAAATTTGTAGTTATTCCACCCCATAACAAGACGATGAAAGTAACATTGTTTTGAAATAGAGGATTAAAACCTGCCTGAACAGCTGCCTCTGCCATCGGTTTCCCTGATTCAATTCCAAAATTGAAAAAGGAACTCAGTATTCCTGATACTCCGGCAATTATCAATCCCTTTGCCAAACTGAATTCCTTTACACTTTCTTTACTTGTTTCAGGAGAAATCTCTTTTTCCTTCATCATACCTGCTCTTCCAGATATTGCAATTCCGACCAGACACACCACAACCCCAAGTATCACTAACTGTCCCCCGGTATGTGAAATCATTTGCGTAAATGAAACTTTATTGGGTGTATGTACAAAGTTGTAATAAATGGCGGGCACCAGGGCACCAAAAGCAGCGTCAAGTCCCAGAATAACAGAGTTTCCGAGCGACATCCCCAAATACCTGACACCCAGGCCATATGTTAAGCCACCAATTCCCCATATTATTCCCATCATGAAAGTAATAGCTAATATTGAAAAAGATGTGGCTTTGATAATCTCTGCAAATCCGGGAACCGTCAACCATGTTAATAACGGAGGGACTATCAACCATGAAAACAAACCTCCAACAATCCAGTAACTTTCCCATGCCCATTTCTTTACTTTACTGAAAGGCATATAAAAGCTTCCGGATGCAAATCCACCAATTGAATGAAACAAAATTCCTAATAAGACATTCATAATGATCTCTTTTTTGCTTTAATAATTATTTTACAGTTACCTCTTTATGGAAGGTCCTTTTGGAACTTATCTTTTTCCCTTCAATGCAAATCTCTACAAATACTTTGTATGCTTTATCCCACATTATTGTATCTTTTGGCTGATAAATTTTCAAATCCACTGAATTAGAAACGATTTTGCGTATTTCGCCGATAGAGTTCACCATTCCCATCGCTTTTGCTTGAATGAGGATATTCCCAATTGCAGTTGCTTCAGAAGGGCCTGCTATTACTTCTAAGCCTATGGCATTAGCAGTAAACTGGTTAAGCAAATCATTTTGAGCTCCTCCTCCAATAATATGTAACCGTTTAATCTCGTGTGGGGCAAACTCTTTAAGTTTATCCATTACATAGTTATATTTCATTGCAAGACTTTCAAAAATGCAGCGAACAATTTCCGCATCAGTTTGAGGCACTTTAAAACCGTGCGATTTACAATAGTCCTGAATGGCTAATGTCATGCATACCGGAGATGCAAACACAGGATCATCAGGATCGACAAAAAAATGAAATTTCTTACTATCAATCATTTGCATGATAGCCGAATAGGAGTAGTCTCTGCCTTGTTTTGCCCACTCTTTGCGACAGCATTCCAAAAGCCACATTCCTGTTATATTTTTAAGGAAACGGGTTGTGCCTTCTATGCCTCCCTCATTTGTATAATTGAGTTCGAATGATTGTTCATTTATGATCGGATCTTTGATCTCAATACCCATGAGTGACCACGTGCCAGAGCTAAGATAGGCAAACTGTTCATCCACTTCAGGAATCGCTACTATGGCAGAAGCTGTATCATGTCCAGCAACAGCAACTACTGGAATTTTTCCTAAACCAGTTTCTTCAGCCAGTGTATATGTAAGTGTACCTATAATTTGACCTGGCATTACAATATCTGGAAATAAAGAATCGCTTAATCCAAATTTTTCGAGCAGCTCATTTTCTATTTTTTTTGTTTTCGGATTAAGAATCTGTGAGGTAGAAGCAACCGTATATTCAGTAACCATTTTGCCTGTAAGCATATAACTTAAAGCATCAGGCATAAAAAGCAATTTATTTGCTGCTTTAAGAGTTTCGTCTTTAGAACACTTGAGGGCGTATAACTGGTATAGGGTATTAAAATTCATTACTTGTATGCCTGTAGTATCATAGACATTTTTGCGTGATAATACATTTTGAAAAAAAGCTTCTGGAATACTATCGGTAAAAGGATCTCGATAGGCACGTGGCATACCAAGTATAGTACCGTCGGCGGCTATCACCGCAAAGTCAACACCCCAGGTATCAATGCCTATAGATGTGGGCTTTATACCTTCACACAAACAAGCACAAAGGCCATTTTTAAGATGCTCATAGATCGGAAGAGCACACGTCTGAACTCCAGTCACCTGAAGCTATCT
>CAYRBL010000465.1:0-2630 GCA_964422385.1 uncultured Bacteroides sp. | reverse complement strand
AATATTTATTTTGTGACGGCTGGGGGCGCGGTAGGTATTCAATACGTTTGATTTTAGCAAAATTACCGTAAGCGCTGATTTTTGTTACTTTTCATCAGGAAAAGTAAAATAAAAAAATAAATTTTTACCTTAAACTTTTTTCGCATCAATGCAAAAGTTTGAAAACAAATAAGTAAAACATTTTTATTCTGATAAGAATAGCTGTAAAAGTGGAGGAACTAGATTTTAGCTAATTATAAATTATAGTGCATTAAAAAAATTTATTAAATTTGTAAAAAAAAGCCTTGCCACAAAACACAAACGTATCAAACTTACACTTCCCAATCACTTCCCCTTTTAGAGCCTGTCCCGATTTTTCATCGGGAGGAAGTAAGGAAGGGGTGGATTCCGACCATTTGGGTTCTTCTTCATTTATTACTGATATAAATGGCAATGCTACACAACACTTACAATACTTACCATTCGGTGAACTCTTTATTGAACAACGTAATACAGCCAGTTATTACACTCCTTATAAGTTTACTGCTAAAGAGTTAGACCAAGAAACAGGCTATAGTTATTTTGGGGCAAGATATTACTTACCAGAATGGAGTATTTGGGGAAGTGTAGACCCGATGGCAGATAAATATCCGAATATAAGTTCTTATGCGTATTGTAACTGGAATCCTGTGATGCTGGTCGATCCTGATGGTATGGAATGGGTTGATGGTGATGGAAACAAAATAAGTGAAAAGCAACAAAAAAACATAAAAGTATATATTTTCTATGATCCAAAGGCATTTGAAGGACAATCAAAAAAAATGTATAAAGATGCAGAAGCAAAATACGGAAAAGGAACAGTTGCTATGAGTAACGTTACAACAGAAAAAGAATTTAAACAAGATTGGAAAGATATGGGTGGTAAAGATATAAAAGAAGTAAATTTAAATTATCATGGGAATAACCAAACATTAATGTTAGATTCAGATCATGGGGAATATATTACTTCAACAGGGGATGGAAAAAGTAATAAATCTGGAACAGATGCTACAAATGTAAATGATCTACCAACACCAAAAGGGAATATATCTAATGCTCAATTAAATATCAATTCCTGCCAAGCCAATAGCCATACTCAAAATTCACTTAAAGGTCAATTAGGATTAACACTTGCGGAAGGATTTCTTATTAATACTGATTTTAAAACAATAAGAACAACTCCAAAAAGTGTGAGTTACGATTGGATAACAAAAAAACCACAACCTAGGTTTTATGGAAAATTTGATTACCTCTCAATGCCAAGGTCAACATTCAAACAAAGATAAAAGAAATCACATAATGAAAAACAAAAAAACATTATTTGTAATATTAGGAATTGTAATTTTATTTATAATTGCTTTCTATTACTATTATCCAAGAAAAGTTGCATTTCACTATAAGGCGACTTTACTTTTACCTTATGAAGGGTTTAATCACTACGATAGAATGTATTATTATTATATTTCTGACAAAAATCAATTATTTAAGTTTTTAGAAGAAAGAGCAGGTTATGATTCCTTATATATTAAAAAAATAAGTGCAATGTTAGATTTTGAACACTTTCATTACATTTTGACTTTTAATAAACAACTTTTGTATTTAAGACATTCACCAAAACTTACAAATGAGGATGCAGCTAACTATTTAGAAAAAACCCCATTATATCCAATTTATGATAACATATTTACAAAGAATGCATATCTCTATGAATTAAAGAAAAATACAAAATATCGTTCTTTAGGACCATAATTAGAGTAGTACAATCTTGTATCCTAACGCGTGCGGATTTGTAATCCGAGCAAAACGATAAAACGAAAGCCAAGCTTAAGCTTGGCTTTCGTTTTATATAGCGAGTTTGAATTTACCGTCTAATAAGTCTTTCATGCGTTTTTTGGTAAGCATGGAATTTATAATTTTAATAAGAGCGTTCTTTTCGTCCTCGTCAAGTTGGTTAATCATAGCTAATTGCTCGTTAATTTCTTGGTTTTGAATATCCACCACTGTTTTTTCATCCTCATTTAAAAGCTGGTCAGCCGTAACAGTAAAAACTTTCATTAGCCGTTGTTCAATATCAATAGAAGGCACTAAATGTCCGTTTTCCATTTTAGATAAATGGGTTACGTGGAGCCTATTATAGTCCTATCAAATGATATTTTATGTGGCTGGTTGTTATCTCGTGATGGAAAAGAAATGAATTCTCCTGATGGTAAAAAAGGGATAAGAATAATGGCACGAATGGATATTGATACAATATTTCATTTGCTTGATTATGGTATCAAAAATTATAACCGTTTAGTTTATGTAACGGATAGTATTATAAATCTACCTTATTCAGAAAGGCCAGATAGAATTAATTTACCAACAAAAGAAATTAAGCAAGCTTTAAATACAGAATTAAGTAATAGTAAGCAAACATTTATTAGAAAGTTTGTAAGAAATTACCATAAAAGGTTTCATTCTTATGTAAATAAAAATTAGCATATTGCCACAAAAAACTAATATATCAATCTTTCACTACCCAAACACCTCTCTTTTGGAGAGGCTAGGTGAGGTTGTTGGCCAACGTGTATGTAGTAAATTGGGTGGAGGGATGATGTACAACCCCATTGGCA
>CAYRBL010000464.1:0-2636 GCA_964422385.1 uncultured Bacteroides sp. | reverse complement strand
TAGAGTTGGAAATCTAAGAAGAGGAGTTGGTATTCCAAGAAAACCTACTCAATATCCAAGCATTTTGAGCTATTATTTTATTTAATTTCCTTTTTAATGGTGTTTTTTAATAAAAGTATGTACTTATCCAATTATAATACCTACTTTTGTTTCGTTTTAAAATAAAAAACAAAAACATGAAACTTACACATGAAAATTTCGAAAGCATTATTAATGCCATTACCGTTGAGATGATACTGGCAAATGCTAATTTTACCGATAGGTTGCATAAATCTCAAAAGATGGGTGATGCTGAATCAAAAGAAACCTTTTTGCATATTAATTTTGATATTCAAAAAGCAATAATTGAATTTATGCACGAAAACAATATGGATAAATATGAAGAAGGTACTACCACCCGAAACATGATGCTTCAGTTTGGACAATACTTGAAAAGTTTAGGAATGTTGGGGGATAATAATATACCAGATATTGAATAGATTGCAATTAAACAATGTTTATACTAATAATAAATTTTTATGAAAATAACTTTAGAGAACTTCGAAACAGTAGTAAACGATCTTACTGTGAAAATGATGATGGAAAATGTAAAGCTAAAAACACGCTTGGAAACAAGGAAATGGATGACCAAAACAGAGTATATGAGCTATGCAATGGATTTGGATATTAAATCATTAAATGATATTATGGATTTTATGAAATTGAATGACTTAGGCGAATTTGAAGAAGGAACAACACCAAGAAATATGATGGAACAAATGGGCGAAACTATGAGGTTGACGCATCTACTTTTAAAAAGAGGAAAACCAGATTAAAATAATAAAAAGAAAAGAAATGATAAAAAGATGCTTAAAGTTGAAATTTATATTTAATTTTACCAACTTATTTAATACAAAATAATTTAACATTTAAAGCCTTTGTATAATGAAAAAACTAGTACTAATTTTAATGGTAATGACCATGTTAATCGGAAACGCATGTAAAAATGCAAAGAAAGGAGATAATCCATTTTTATCGGAGTATACTACTCCATTTCAGGTGCCACCTTTTGATAAAATAGACAGCACACATTATTTGCCAGCTTTTATTGAAGGAATGAAGCAACAAAAAGCAGAGATCGATGCAATTGTAAACTGCAAAGATGAGCCTACATTCGACAATACTATCCTGCCTTTTGATAAGTCGGGCAAGTTGTTAACCAAAGTTGGAAGCGTATTCTTTAATCTTGCTGATGCCAACACCAGCGACCAAATGCAAGAGATTGCCCGCAAGGTAAACCCAATGATGTCGAAACATAGTGACGATATTTATTTAAACGAAAAATTGTTTAAAAGAATTAAAACTATATTCGATAAACGTAAAGAACTTAAATTTGACGACCAACAATTAAGAGTTGTTGAAAAACATTACAACGATTTTGTTCGCAAAGGTGCTAATCTTCCTGAAGATAAAAAAGCAGAACTCCGCAAAATAAATGAAGAGCTATCTACTGTATTGCTTAAGTTTGGCGAAAATGTATTAGCCGAAACAAATAAGAATTTCAAACTTGTAATCGATAACAAAAAAGACCTTGATGGTTTACCAGAAGGAGTAGTTAGTGGTGCAGCTCAATCTGCTAAAGATAAAAAACTAGATGGAAAATGGGTATTTACACTTGATAAACCAAGTATGATTCCATTTTTACAATATGCTAAAAACCGTGAATTGCGCGAGAAATTGTATCGTGGCTATTTTATGAGAGCTAACAATAATGATAAGTTTGATAATAAAGAAAACATCAAAACTATTGTTGATTTGCGTCTAAAAAAGGCACAATTGTTAGGTTACAAAAGCTATGCTGCTTATGTAATTGACGATAATATGGCAAAAACACCAGAAAAAGCCGAAGAGTTTTTAACAAAACTTTGGACAGCAGCAATACCAGTTGCTAAAAAAGAATTGGAAGAAATGCAAAAGATAGCTGATAAAGAAGGAGCAAAATTTAAACTAGCTCCTTGGGATTGGTGGTTTTATGCTGAGAAATTACATAAAGAAAAATACGATTTAGACGAAAATGAAATAAAACCATACTTTAGTTTAACAAATGTAAAAGAAGGAATATTTTATGTAGCCAATCAATTGTACGGAATAAGTTTTACCAAACTAGATAATTTACCGGTTTACCAAAAAGAAGTTGAAACTTATGAGGTAAAAGAAGCAGATGGAAAACATTTAGGAATCATTTATTTCGATTATTATCCAAGAGATTCAAAAAGGGGAGGAGCATGGAATACCTCTTTCCAAAGTGCTGGCTGGGATAATGGTAAGAAAGTAGAACCTATTACTTCTATCGTTTGCAACTTTACAAAAGCAGTAGGGGATACACCATCATTGCTAACCTGGGACGAAGTTACTACCTTATTCCACGAATTTGGTCACGGCTTACATGGCTTGTTTACAGAAGGGAAATATAACAGAACTGCTGGTAATGTGCCACAGGATTATGTTGAAATGCCTTCACAATTTATGGAAAACTTTGCAAGTACACCAGAAGTTTTAAAACATTTTGCAAAACATTATAAAACAGGCGAAGTAATTCCTGATTCGCTAATTAATAAAATAAAGAATAGCGGATTGTTCAACCAAGGATTCGAAAC
>CAYRBL010000463.1:0-2658 GCA_964422385.1 uncultured Bacteroides sp. | reverse complement strand
TAGTTTTAGAGAAAGGACTCCCATAGCTTTCGTCCCAGTTAAGGCCCGAACTCATAGTAAGAAGATTTTTAATTGTTAGATCTTTACCATAACCTTCGGCAAATTCAGGGAAGAAATCAATAATCTTTTGGTCAACACTCTTTATCTTACCCTCGTCGATGGCAATGCCAATCAACAAAGAGATGATACTTTTGGTAGCTGAAAAAGCATTGGTTATAGAACTATCAGAGTAGTGATCCCAGTATTCTTCGTACTTTATCGAATCGTTTTGAACCACCAAAAAAGCCACAGTCTTGTAAGCTTCAATAGCTTTATGAATGGTATCTGTAAGTTTAGTTTTATTATAATTAGCGGCCACTTTCCATGGTATAGGTGTGCCTGCTTTTACTATGCGAGTGTCAAAATGTGTATGATCATCGATGCCGGCGTACTGGTATATTAATGCTTTTCGCAAATATGAGGGCGCCACAAGAATTGCGATACCCAACACAACTACTATTATTAAAACTATTTTAAGGAAACGTTTCATAGCTTTTTGTTTTAATCAATTCTTTTGATTCATATAATCTATCAACTCTGTAATTCTATCGTCCAACTGGAAATTATCCTCCGTATATTTTCTTCCATTCTTTCCAAATTGCATCCGTTTATCAGCATCCTTTAGCAAGATTTCTATCTTTTCAGCAAACATATTTATATCCTTAAAGTCGACAAGAAAACCTGTTTCATTATCTTTAATTATCTCAGGATTGCTCGATATATTATAAGCAACCACAGGCTTCGAAGCAGCCATTGCTTCAACAATTACATACCCAAAACCTTCCCATGCTGAGGTCAGTACAAAAACATCTAAGTTTTTCATAAAGCTATCCATATCGGCAATAAAACCTAAAAGTACAACTTCGTTCTGTAGCTTATTGGCTGCAATAAGTTCTTGTAATTCCTGCTCCAATTCGCCTGTTCCGGCAATATGTATTTTGAATTTGAGACCCTTTTCTTTCAGCTTTAAAGCGATTTCAATAAAGTCTTTTTGCCCTTTTTGATTGGTTAATCTACCTGCATTTCCTATTATTATTTCTTCTTTTTTACTAAAAGAAGAAAGATTAGCTCGCTCATCAATAGGGTCAAGGTCTATACCGTGATAAATTACTTTAAGCTTTTCTTCAATATCTATCGACTTACTTAAATTGGTAAGCACCGTCCGTTGGGTCTCTATTGAGTTGGCAATTACATCCGTTATGACATCTTTAAAAAGAATGCGATTCAGAAAAGTATTCTTAACAGGAACAGCTAAGCCTCGTAGGTAAACTATGTTCTCTAGCTTCGCTATTTTGGATGAAAAGCCCCCAGTTTTTAAGTCGGGAGAGGAAGAAAAAATGACTGTATCTATGTTTTCTTTCTTTAGGAAACTATATAGTTGAAGGTATTTAAAGACATTTAGGAAAGATAAATTCTTTAAACTAATATTAAAAACCTTTAAATTGTGTTCAACAGCTTTTTTGTGAAGCGGAGAATCTTTGCTTGTCGCAATAAAAACATTGTAACCTCTTTGGGCAAACTTTACAGCATATTCCAGATGTAGTTTCTCGCCTCCACCCCAGAATTTAGTTGTATTTAAAAAGCAAACATTTCTCATCGGTTATTTTCTTTCTTTTTTAGCAATCTTATTCAACTCTCTTAGCTTCGCATACTTTATGAAGGTAGCATACGCAGATATCTTTGCAATTTGATAACCTTCGTAGCCATCCAAAAAACCTAGTCGGATAATATAATCTTTAACAAACTTAATGCTTGCACTAAGTCTAAGCTTGGCAACTGACGCTTGCTTTCCCTGTTTAAACAAGGCATTAGCTGCAATAGTAGTAAACTTTTCCACTTGATCGGTATGTTCTTTTAGCGAATGGAACGTATAATGCAGTATATCCCCTTTAAGATGCTGTATTTTACTAGCTTGAGTCATTATATATTTGTCGTGCGGGTTCACACCTGCCCATTCTCCTTTTCGGCTGTCCCAAAGCCTTAGTTTTTTATCGGGATACCAACCACCGTGCTTAATCCATTTGCCTCCATAACTTGTCATTCTGTTCATTGTGAAGCCATCAGCATTCCAATCTTTTTTTGCGCTAAGGATAGAATCCCTTAAAGTGTCGGACAAAACCTCGTCAGCATCTAAAGATAAAACATGAGGATATGTAGCCTGAGTAATAGCCCAATTCTTTTGCTGGATATGCCCTTCGAACGTATGCTGTACAACTTTTGCACCCATTTTATTACATATATCAACAGTTGAATCAGTAGAGTATGAATCCACAACTACTATTTCATCCATTATATCTTTTAATGAATCTAAGCAACGCTTAATGTTCTTCTCCTCGTTGAATGTAATTATGACTGCTGAAATTTGTACCATTTATGTTATTTTTCAATCCAAAATTAAACATTATTCTTGATATGGACGTAAGAAAAAACGATTGATTCGCATTATTATTATATTTATGTTTATAATCAGACTAATTAGGAAGACAATTTAGTGATTTGGTGATTTAGCAATTTGGTGATTTAGCGATATAGCGATTTAGTGATTTGGCGAATTGGTGATTTAAAAAATACATCTTGCCTAATTCCCTCTCCGATCAACGTCCCGAGTAATTCGGGAAG
>CAYRBL010000462.1:0-2660 GCA_964422385.1 uncultured Bacteroides sp. | reverse complement strand
TTAGTTTTGAAATAAAGAATTAGAATAAAAATTCTTTTTTAGCAGCCTTCAATGTGTTTTCAAGCAATGCAACAATAGTCATAAGACCCACACCACCAGGCACGGGAGTAATATAACTACATTTTGGCGCCACATTATCAAAATCCACATCCCCCACTAATCTAAAGCCGGACTTCGTTTGCGTTGAAGGCACTCTATGCATACCTACATCTATCACAACAGCACCTTCCTTCACCATATCAGCAGTTACGTACTGTTGCTTACCTATCGCAACTATTAAAATATCTGCTTTGGCGCAAATTTCTTTAATATTTGCAGTCTTACTATGACAAAGCGTAACAGTAGAGTTTGCATTTTTATTATTTCTGGACATCAGTACACTTATAGGAGTACCTACGATATTACTTCTCCCTAAAACCACACAATTCTTACCTACAGTATCGATGTTCGATCTCTCGATAAGTTGCATAATACCATAAGGCGTGGCAGGCAGAAAAGAAGGTACACCTGCTAACATTCTTCCAAGATTAACGGGGTGAAAACCGTCAACATCTTTGGCAGGATTGATACGTTCGAGTACTTTATTTACAGAAATATGATCGGGTAAGGGAAGTTGGATAATAAAACCATCTACTTCTTCATCTTTATTTAGGAAATCTACGGTATCTAAAAGCTCTTTTTCGGTAGTTCGGGCAGGTAATCTATAAACAGAAGAAGTAAAACCAACTTCTTTGCAAGATTTTTCCTTATTAGCTACATATGTTTGACTTGCCGGATCATCTCCAACCAAAACCGCAACAAGATGAGGAGGATTTATTCCATCATCAATCATCTTTTTTACTTCTTTTGCAATCTCAGTTTTTATTAATTCCGAAATTATTTTGCCATCTATTAGTTTCATATTATAAGATGTATTTTTTTTATATTATTAAATGGAGATTTATGTATTAAAATAAAAATAATTTTATGAAAAAACTATCTCATATTCGACATCATTTTCATTAAATTCTGCGCTTTATTTCCTCCACCACTAATAGATTTCATCAGTTTTCGTGTGTCTTCAAATTGTTTAATCAAGCGATTAACATCTTCAATCTTGGTACCACTTCCCATCGCAATTCTTTTTCTACGGCTACCATTTAATACAGATGGATCGGCTCTTTCTTGTTTGGTCATTGATGAAATAATAGCTTCAATACTTTTAAAAGCATCGTCGCCTATATCTACGTCCTTCATCATCTTACCTACACCAGGTATCATACCAACAAGATCTTTCATATTACCCATTTTCTTAATTTGATGGATTTGTGAAAGGAAATCGTCGAAGTTAAAAGTATTTTGTTGTAATTTCTTTTGAATTCTTTTGGACTCTTCTTCATCGAATTGCTCTTGAGCACGTTCAACAAGCGAAACAATATCACCCATACCGAGAATACGATCAGCCATACGTTCGGGATAAAAGATGTCGATTGCATCCATCTTTTCTCCGATGCCTACAAATTTAATTGGTTTGTCAACAACAGCACGTATCGTTAAAGCCGCACCACCTCTAGTATCTCCATCAAGTTTGGTGAGGATTACTCCATCAAAATTTAGACGATCATTAAAAGCTTTTGCAGTATTTACAGCATCCTGTCCTGTCATAGAATCAACTACAAACAAAGTTTCCTGAGGATTTATCTCATTTTTAATTGCTGAGATTTCGTTCATCATTGCTTCGTCGATAGCTAAACGACCTGCAGTATCAATTATAACTGTGCTAATTCCTTTTTCACGAGCATAAGCTACAGCCTTTTTAGCAATCTTAACTGGTTCTTTACTTTCGATATCAGAAAATACTTCAACACCTATTTGCTCACCTAAAACTATTAACTGATTTATAGCCGCAGGACGATACACGTCGCAAGCAACTAATAAAACGTTTCTTCCTTTTTTAGTTTTTAAATAATTGGCTAATTTAGCAGAGAATGTTGTTTTACCCGAACCTTGTAAACCCGACATTAAAATAATTGATGGGCTACCTTTAAGGTTAATATCTACCTTTGAGAAACCCATTAAACGAGTTAACTCATCGTGTACTATTTTAACCATTAATTGACCCGGAGAAACAGCAGTAAGTACATTCTCACCTAAAGCTTTTTCCTTAACATCATCCGTAAATTGCTTTGCAATTTTAAAACTAACGTCGGCATCAAGCAATGCTTTTCTTACTTCTTTTAATGTGGTTGCTACATTTATTTCGGTTATACGACCCTGACCCTTCAGCAACTTAAACGCACGGTCGAATTTATCACTTAAACTTTCAAACATAATTTTTTTCCTAATTAAAAAGGTTTGCAAAGATAATAAAATCTTTGCAATACTAGGTGTGTTATTTTCATTTTAAGATTTTCTAACAAAAATGACTTATTGATATGGTTTTCCAAAATAAAATATATTAGCTATTTTTGAATATATATTTATCAAAAATGATAAAAGCAGGATAATAAAATTTATAAAAAGTGAATTTATTTATCTTCCTAAATTTCTAATATTTTTTAAAAGAATTTTAAAATCGTTGGAGAGTTTGTAATCTCGCGAATAAAGTAGATTAAGTTTGTAAAGTGTTTCATTATTTAATTTTTTATCCGAAAACATATCTGCAGGATTTAAAATACCCT
>CAYRBL010000461.1:0-2685 GCA_964422385.1 uncultured Bacteroides sp. | reverse complement strand
GGAGTTGAAAGTGTATTAGGCCATGGTAGTACTTTTTGGTTCGAACTTCCAGAATACGATTCTTTGGTTGATACTATAGAATTAAAAGATACGATTTTGGATTTAGATGTGAAATTAGCTCATAAAACAGGAACTATATTATATATTGAGGATAATTTATCGAACATTGAATTGGTAGAACAAATTCTTACTTCTCAAAGATCGGATATAGATTTGGTGACAAATATCAATGGTCGTCTTGCGGTACCATTAGCGATCGAACATAAACCCGATTTAATTCTTTTGGATCTTAATTTGCCAGATATTCATGGTAGCGAAGTATTATTTCTTTTACAAAATAATAAAGAAACTAAGTCTATTCCTGTTATCATTATTACTGCTGATGCAATGTCGGATCAATATAAAAAACTAATAGATTTAGGTGCAAAAAACTATTTGACAAAACCTTTAGACCTTATAACTTTCCTTGATGAAATAGATAAATATATTAATGTCTAAAAATAAATTTAAAATCATAAATTTTAGAAACAAAATGATAGATATAACCTTAAAAAATGCTAATATCCTTATAGTTGATGACCAACAAGCAAATATTGATGTGTTAGAAGGCTTGCTTGAGATGCAAGGATATACGAATATTAAATCAACTGTTGACCCACGAAATGTGTTACCTTTTTTAAAAAGTTTCGAACCCGACTTGATATTACTTGATTTATCAATGCCTTTTTTAAGTGGGTATGAAGTTTTGCAGCAGATAAAAACATTTATCTCTCCAAAGTCATATCTCCCTGTTCTTGTATTAACTGCAGATATTTCTCCTGAAGCCAAACAAAATGCTTTATCAAATGGAGCAAAAGATTTTCTTAACAAACCTTTCGATTTAATAGAGGTTGGTTTAAGAATTAGGAACTTGCTTGAAACACGTTATTTTTATCAGCAATTAGAGAACTCTAATCATTTTTTAGAAGAAAAAGTTAAAGAAAGAACATCTGAATTATTAAAAACAAATAATGAGTTAATTATTTCGAGAGATAAAGCAGAAGCTAGTGATAAATTAAAATCAGCGTTTATTCAAAATATCTCACACGAAGTTAGAACTCCTTTGAATGGTATTTTAGGTTTAACTAATCTGTTTGTTGATCCCAATATTTCTTCATTAGAGAAGAGCGAGTATATCCCTTTTTTAAATGATTCGAGCGAAAGACTATTAAAAACAATAACAGATTACCTGGATATTTCGCTAATAATGTCGAAAACTGTTGATTTAAACTTGAAAAATATAAATTTAAACGATGAGATACATAATATTTCAAGTAGGTATTATAAAAGTTGTAAAGAAAAAATCATATTACTTAATCTTAAATTACCTGAGAATTCGGATGAAATAATTATTAAAACAGACCTGAAATTATTTAGAACTATATTCACTCATTTATTTGATAATGCTGTTAAATTTACTCCAAATGGGCGTATTACTTTAGGTTATACTCTAAATAATAGTAAAATTGAATTTTATATTAAGGATACCGGTGTTGGGATTAATGAGGAAAATAAAAACGATATCTTTAGGTTTTTTAATCAAGCAGACGTAACTGATACAAGGAAGTATGAAGGAAATGGTTTAGGTTTGTCTATTGTAAAAGGCTTTTTATTGTTATTAGGAGGTGATATTTGGTTTGAATCTGAGAAAGATTCTGGGTCCACTTTTTATTTTAATTTGCCAAAAGAAGAGGTTGAAGAAGATAATAACTTGAATCCGAACTTTAAAATTAATTCTTCAAAATTGCCAGTTATTTTAATTGCAGAAGACGATTATACTAATTATATTTATTTTGAAACACTATTAAAAAAATATTCTTCTAAAATATACCACGCTATAAGTGGGTTGGAAGCTATTGAATTTTGCCAAAAATATCCCGAAATATCTTTAGTATTAATGGATATCAAAATGCCAGGTTTGAATGGCATTGATGCAACAAGGCAAATTAAGGCTTTCAGAAACAATCTGCCAATTGTTGCTGTTTCAGCTTATACTATGGGTGGCGACGAGAAATTAGCAATGGAAGCTGGTTGTGATAGTTTTATTTCGAAGCCAGTTCGAAATGATGAATTTTATCTTAAATTAAAGGAATTTGGTCTTTTAGATTAATATTAAAATAATTTTTCTTTTCATAAAAATGTATTTTTAAGAGGATGTAAAAAGTCTTTCGCTCATCAGATAGACTCTCTCTGATGAGCGATAAAAAAATGTAGTAATATAGGTCTTTCATTAATTAATGATGAAAGATTTTTTTTAAAACAACAATCGTGTTTAGAGAGAATATTATTAAAATAATACTACATCAAAAAAATCAGATATTTTTGTATAACACACACAACAAGCAAACTATATTTTCCAGAAACCACACATAGAAGTTCTCCCCCAAAGCAATGGATTTATAACTATTTTTCCAAAGTAGTTCCCCCCTTAAGCATAGAAGTTGTCCCCCATAGCATAGGAGTTGTCCCCCATAACATAGGAGTTGTCCCCCAAAGCATGAGAGTTCTCCCCCAAAGCAACGGCTGTCCCCCCAGCACAATAGACTTGTCCTCCATTGCATAGAAGTTCATCCCAAAAGCATGACAATCCTTGTCTCGTCCTAAAAAAAGTTGACAGATTTTTATTAAATCCTAATATACGTTTAC
>CAYRBL010000460.1:0-2686 GCA_964422385.1 uncultured Bacteroides sp. | reverse complement strand
TTTTAGAACCTTTAACTGTTTTGATAGCTCCTTATGCACCTCATTTAGCTGAAGAGTTATGGGCAAATCTTGGACATACCGAAAGTATAACTACTGCGGCGTATCCAATTTGCAACGAAACATATTTAGTTGAAAGCAATTTTAAGTATCCAGTTTCGTTTAATGGTAAAATGCGTTTCACTTTAGAACTTCCCGCCGATTTATCTGTTAATGATATTGAGAAAGCAGTTCTTTCTTCTCCTGATTCGCAAAAGTGGTTAGAAGGTAAAACACCAAAGAAAGTTATTATAGTTCCTAAAAAGATTGTGAATATTGTAATTTAATACATATGAAAGAAGAATATTGGGATGTAACCGACGAACAGGTTATCGATAAGACAGGCAAAACAATTTCGGAGTGGATAGATGTCCTCGACGAGTTTAAAGCCATCGAAAAGAAGTCAAATGATGTAGTAAATTATTTGCAAGTTGCTTTCAATGTTCCGCGATATTGGGCAAGGACTCTAACTACGCTTTATCTCAAGTCAGCATAAGACAAAAGGCTTCATTATTTAGTTGATGAAGCCTTTTCTTTTTTTATTTGTTTAAAAAAGAATAAAAAAATGAACCTTCATAAAGAACTTATCACTAATTTCGCATTTTATTTTTAAAGAAATTAATACTAATTAAAACAAGTAATATCATGACAAGAATTAATATTTTTATTGCCGCAATCATTCTATTTGCAGCTGTTGGATGTAATCCAAAAGGGAAAAAGGATGCATCAAATAACAACGATTCAACAAAAGTAAGTACCATGAAAGAAAAATTATCACAGTTCGCCACCGTTAAATTAACTACGGATCTAACTAAACTTACACCGAAAGAAAAAGAAATGTTGCCATTATTAATTGAGATTTCAAGGATAATGGACGAACTTTACTGGAGACAAACTATAGGTGAGAAGAAAGCTTTTCTGGATACCATTAAAGATGCCGATTTAAGAGCATTTGCAGACATAAACTATGGCCCTTGGGAACGTTTGGGCGATGATAAATCTTTTATGCCTTTCTTTGGCGAAAAACCTAAAGGAGCTAACTTTTATCCTCATGATATGACCAAAGAAGAGTTTGAAAAATTAAAAGATCCTAACAAAACCAATCAGTATACACTTATAAAACGTGCTGATGACAAGAGTTTGAAAGTTGTTTGGTTTCACGAGGAATATAAAGAACTTGTGACAAAAGCATCGCAATTACTTGCAAAAGCTGCCGACCTTGCCGAAGATGCAGGTTTGAAAAAGTATTTTACTTTACGTTCGAAAGCAATTTTAACTGATGATTACTTTGCAAGCGATATGGCTTGGATGGATATGAAAACAAATCATCTCGATTTCGTTGTTGGGCCAATAGAAAACTATGAAGATGCATTATATGGTTATAAAACTGCCTACGAAGCTGCAGTTTTAGTTAAAGATAAAGATTGGAGCCAGAAATTGGAGAAATATACTTCGATGTTGCCCGAATTGCAAAAACAACTTCCTTGTGATGCTAAATATAAGAAAGAAAAACCAGGTTCGAACAGTGATTTGAACGCTTATGACATCATATACTATGCTGGTCATTCAAATGCAGGAGGCAAAACTATCGCAATTAATCTTCCAAATGATGAAAAGGTTCAATTGGCAAAAGGTTCGAGAAGATTGCAATTAAAGAATGCTATGCAAGCAAAATTCGACAAGATACTTACACCGATTGCAAATGTTTTAATAGATAAATCGCAGCAAAAAAACATTACGTTTAATGCGTTTTTCTCAAATGTAATGTTTCACGAGGTAGCACATGGTATTGGAATTAAAAATACCATTACAGGAAAAGGTACTTGCAAAGCTGCTTTAAAAGAAAAGTATGGTTCGTTTGAAGAAGCAAAAGCAGATATTTTAGGTTTGTTTATCGTTGGCAAACTTATCGAAAAAGGCGAATTAAAAGACGTAACAATCGAGGATAGTTATGTCACTTTTATGGCAGGCATCATTCGTTCTGTACGTTTTGGAGCTGCCGATGCGCATGGAAAAGCAAATATGATGTGCTTTAATTTCTTTGAAGATGCTGGTGCTTTCACCCGTAATGCAGATGGAACCTACAAAGTAGACATGGCTAAGACCAAGAAAGCAATGGAAGATTGGGCTGCAAGAATATTGCAATTTGAAGGTGATGGCGACTATGATGGCGCAACAAAATATTTGGAAGCAAATAGCAATATCCGCAAGGAACTTCAAGCTGATATTGCAAAATTAAAGACTGCAAACATTCCTGTTGATATTATTTTTGAACAGGGTTTGGAAGCTTTAGGAATTAAATAATAATAAAAATTAATAAAAGGTGTTCTTTGTTTTATAAATAAAGAACACCTTATTTTTAACATGAAAAAAGATTATAAAATAGCTGTAATTGGTGGGGGGAGCTGGGCTACTGCCATCGTAAAAATACTTAGCAATAATATTAAACATGTTTATTGGTGGGTTCGCGAAACTGAAATTAAAGAGGGTGTCGAGAAATTTAATCACAATCCTCTTTACCTAAGCGACGTTGAGTTTAAGCACAATTCTGTTATTATTAGCAATGATATTGAGTTTATTGTATCGCAGGTTACAGATGTTATTTTTGTGGTGCCTGCTGCTTTTCTTTGCGAAAGTATTCGCCCCTTGT
>CAYRBL010000459.1:0-2696 GCA_964422385.1 uncultured Bacteroides sp. | reverse complement strand
TACAAATCAACAGTATTTAAACTTTGGAAATGCAAGTGAAGTTAATGTTTTAAACTTAAATAACCCTATTGGTGCTGAGATAAATTCTTTGCAGGTAAACAGGAATCTTAATCTAAATGTAGGTAGTTATTCGGGTGTAGATTTTAAATTGGGAGATGCTACAAACAATGTTTTTAATTGTACGATAAAAAGCGCTACAATTACAAATCCTCCTCAATTTAATTTCAATACTATGACAGTTAATTATACCTATAATGATTCGATAGCACAGCTTACTGATTATAGTATTCCCTCAACGATTAGTGGAACTTTAACGCTTAATAATGCAAAAGGATTAAGTTTAACTAAAAATATTACTTCAGCCAATCTTAATTTAATAAAAGGTATTTTAACAACAAGTCAAAATGCTGTTTTAACTATAAGTAATACTTCGCCAACAGCTATTACCAATTATACTGAAACATCATTTGTAAAAGGACCTTTGACAAGAGCACTACCTTCGAATACAATTACTACTTCTTCATGGATTTTCCCTGTAGGATATGCTTCAAATAATATGGATACTATATCATACAATCCATTTAGTATAGTAAATCCTTCCACATCGACTACACCTTTTGTTAAAATAACGATGTTGAAAGGGAATTATACTTCAAGTGCAGGGCAATATATGTTAGCAGTTAATAATACTAAAAGATGGAAAGTAGAAATGGATTCAGGGAGTATAAATTATACTAAAATTTCTTTAACGGATAAAGAAATTGATACAACTAAGACAATAGCTACTTCAACAACGCTAAATGGGATTTGCAATGGATTGAGAAGTACTTATGCAAATAAAACACTTACTACAGTTGATTCCTTAACTACTTTTGCTAATAATTACTATACTTTTGGTGTAAAAAATCCTATGATGTATGCTTCGGCAACAACTACTCAAACGGAGTTTGGAATAGTGCCAAAGGGAGCAAAGAATCAACTTTTGATAGGTATACAAATTGTGTGTACTGGTGATGCAAATCCAATAACTATTTCTGGTTTTAATTTTAATGCTAATGGATCAACTTCATTAAATGATATTAGTAAATTTAAACTCTTTTATACAGCAAACTCTCCCATTTATTCTACACAATTTCCTATAGATTCTATTTCTAATTTGGTAAATAATAATTTCTCTTTAACACCTTCCACAGCTCTTCCTTTTTATTTAAAAGAAGGAATAAATTACTTTTGGTTGAATTGTGATATTAGTAATACTGCTGTTGATAATGATTTTTTAGATGCACAATGTTTGTCTGTAATTGTAGATGGTATTCCAAGAGTCCCAACTGTTACAAGTCCTAATGGAAATAGAACAGTTTTTAATTCTTTAAGTACAGATATTTTTGTTCAGAATTTTGATTCAATCTTTACTTCTGTTGAAGACCTAGTTCCTGCCTGGCAAAATAATTTTTCAGGCAGTGCAAAATGGCATCAAAGCAACTATACAGGCACAGATTGGTTGTTGCCTTCTACAGGAATGTATACTCCCGAAGGAGCCTTGGTAACAAATCATTCTTTAAGATTTCATTCGTCGGGTATATCAGGTATATCAAGTTCAGAATTGATAAGTCCGACAATAAATTGTAGCTTGATTAATGGGATTAAAAAGCTGGAATTTTATTATATTAATAAAAGTGGTAACGATTCAGTAAATATTTACATCTCTACTAACAATGGAATTACTTGGAGTACTTCTTTATTAACATTAGGCATCGATACTTTATGGAATAAATATACTCTGAATTTAGGTGCTATTAATACTAATGATTTTAAGATGAAATTTGTTGCAACATCAACTAATGATGCTACAGATATCGGCATTGATCAAATAAGAATATATAATTTGTCGGATGCAAGTATGAAATTCCTTTCTACTACTGCCGAACAAACAATATTAACACCTGTAGTGAAGGGAAGGTCAGATCAAATGATATTATCATTAAAAATAGTAACAATGAATTCGACAACACCTTTAACTGTTAATTCATTTTTATTATCAACAAATGGCAGCACGAATGCATTAGCCGATATAGATAGTGCGAAGATATATTTTACGGGTACATCCAATGCGTTTAACACAAATACATTGTTTGGAACTAAAGCAAATCTTAATGGTTCTTTTACGGTTTCGGGTAATCAGGTTTTGAATACGAATAGTTCTTTTAATATAGATACGAATTATTTTTGGGTGACATATTCTATTAAGAATACTGCCACTGAATATGACCTTGTTGATGGGGAGTATCTAAATGTAAATATTTCTGGACTTGTAAAAACTCCCGATTCTACTGCTCCTTCAGGTAATAGAATGATACGTTCGCTTATGAAAGGTTTGTATACAATAGATAATACTTTAGCTACTGCAAATAAGAATTACAACTCGTTCAAAGCTGCATTTACTGATTTAAATGAGATAGGCATTGACGATGCTGTTACTTTTAATATAAAGGCAAATCAATCGTGGATGCTTTCTTGTGGAAATAATAATTCTGAAAACTATGCTTTAAAACTTACTACAAGTGGAAACAGTATGCATCCAATTATATTTCAAAAGGATGGAATAGGAGTAAATCCAATTTTAAATATTATAGGTACAAACTCAGCAGAAGATCGGAAGAGCACACGTCTGAACTCCAGTCACCTGAAGCTATCTC
>CAYRBL010000458.1:0-2697 GCA_964422385.1 uncultured Bacteroides sp. | reverse complement strand
AGCTACATTAAATTATACTTTAACTACTTTAAAATATGATTATGGATGGCAATGGGAACAGATAGAATACAGACCAGAAATTAATTAAATTAAGATAAATAATTATAAATTGAGGCAAAAATATGGCATTAAAATATGATCCAATTCTAGGTGCAATGAGACAATCAGATGTTGGAGTAGTATCTGGTAATTTTGTAACCATTGATAATACAAACGGTATAAATTCTATTAATGGAATTATTACAAATGATATTGCCGGTGGATTAAATGTTCAATTAGGATTTAATGCTACTAACAGTAAAATAATTGGCAACGATTGTGTTGCGATAGGATCGTCTGCATTAAAATCTCAAACGGGTGGACATGACAATATTGCAATAGGACAATCTACATTAGGTGCTTCAGACGGCGGTAATAGTAATATTGCTATTGGTGAATTTAGTATGTTAGGTAATGTATATGGTAGTAAAAATATAGGTATAGGATATCATGCTTTACAATCAGCAGATGCTTTATACAATATTTCAATTGGTAAAGATTCAGCTATAAATTTATTAACTGGTGAAAATAATATTGTCATTGGTACACGCGCACTATTAAATAATATAAATGGTTATAATAATATTGTAATAGCTTCAGCAATTGAAGGAAATGCTGGAGTAGAAGTAGGAGATATTGCAAATGATATTTCGGGTGCAGTACAAATTGGTATCGGTTTAAATTCAACTTCTGATACTTTTCAATATGAAAATAATCGTATAGCAGATGTAAATGGTTTAGCTATTACACAAGGTAACGGAATATCAATTTCTAAAGCCACTTCTGGTTTAATTATTTCAAATACTTTAACAGCAGGTGATGCTGGAGTAAATTCAGTTGTTCATGCATCTTCTGCTAATTGGAATGATATTACTTTTAATCCTAATATAATTACTAAAACTGTCGGTGAAACTGTAACTTCTGGTTCATTTTGTTATTTAAAATCAGATGGTTGGTATTATAAAGCTAATGCATTATCTGCTATAACAATGCCAGCCGTAGCAATTGCGTATGATAATATTACTTCTGGTTCAACTGGCAGATTATTACGTCAAGGTGATATAACTAATTCTACTTGGAATTTTACAGTTGGTGGAATGATATATGTTTCTGATGTTACAGCTGGTAGTGGTACAAATACTGTTCCTGTTAGTTCATTACACCAAGTTCAGTGTGTTGGTTACGCTACAGCGGCAAACAGTATATATTTTAATCCTCAATTATTAGTAATGGAATTAACTTAATTATGAAGTTTAATGGAATTAATTTAACAGCTATTAGTAAACTATCTGGTAAACCTATAGCAAGTATTGGAAGATTTTATAATACTCCATTACCACCACCAGTAAGTACTGCTAATTATGGTTATACAGTTGGTAGAGGTCCTACTAATTCTGTAGCTGGTACAATTGATAAAACTAATTTTAATAATGATGCAACAGCTTCAACCGGTACTACAATGTCAACTGCAAAAGTAGGTGCAGCTGGATTTGCATCAGCAACATATGGATATTCTTCAGGTGGTAATACTGCCGTTGGTGGTGGTACTGCAACTAATTTAATAGAGAAACTTTTATTTTCAAATGATACAACTTCTGCAGCTGGTGCTAATTTAGGTGCAGCACAACGCGGTGCATCTGGATTTGAATCATCAACAAATGGTTATACTACAGGCGGTGAAGGAAGTAATACGGCAATATATAAAACATTATTTGCAACAGATGCATGTGCATCAGCTGGAGTTTCATTAGCAACTGGCCGCAGATATAATGCTGGATTTAAATCATCCACAAATGGATATACTGCTGCAGGTTATCCAGAAACTAAAGTAATTGAAAAAACATTATTTGCAACAGATGCTACATCATCTCTTGGTGAAGTTCTATCTGTAGCTGACTATTGTCAGGGTGGTTGCAATTCGTCTACTACTGGATATACTATGGGTGGTGCAACAAATACTAATCGTTTAGATAAAACTGAATTTTCAAATGATGCTACAGCTGCTGTCGGTGTAACATTAACCGCTGCACGTGGATCTGGTACATGTGGATTTAATTCATCTACTAATGGTTATGCTCCCGGTGGTGGCTCTTATGCTACACCATTAACTAGTATCGATAAAATTAATTTTGCTAATAATACTGTTGCTGCAACTGGAACAAATCTTTCTGCATCAGGAAATGCTGGTTGCTGCTATGAAACAGGTAATACCTAAAAGGAAATTTTATGTTTTTTAGATTTGAAACTAAATATAGACCAACACAACAGATATTTGTAGAAGAAGTATGTGCTGAATCTCAAGAACAATTAGAAACATATTTAAATATTTTTGATAAAGAATTAGTTAATATACTATCAGTTAGAGCTGAAATTCCAACAGATTTCAGAGAAGTTAATAAAGTGTTAATGAGTTGTGGTTTAAGTTTTTAATAGGAGTTAGAGTTAAAAATGTTTGATATTCAACCTTATTCACAAACAATTAATGAAATTCAACAGCGTTCTTTAGCTATTCCATTTGGTAATTCTAAATGGCAAATGGATTTTTTAGTTGCATCAGAACAAACACCAGAACGAGCATATCGACATCTATTAGTTAATTATCAAAAAAGATATAAGATCGGAAGAGCACACGTCTGAACTCCAGTCACCTGAAGCTAT
>CAYRBL010000457.1:0-2701 GCA_964422385.1 uncultured Bacteroides sp. | reverse complement strand
AAAAGATGATGATTGATTAAATTGATATATTTCCCAAACGATCAACTTTAAGTTTTATGCAAACTTGTTTTATCATTTGTCCATTCCAAGCCCTTTCTGATTTATTATTTGAACCTAACTCGATATTTTTCAACATGGGAGTTGCAATTTGACAAGGTATAAAGTGGCATTCCCCTTCAGTACAACTTATCATTTTATAAACATTTTTATTACTTTTATTAATGTCATTTTTACGTTCAAATAATAACTCGTCTTCAGTTGGTACATACACTAAATCATTTGGAGATAAGTGGAATAAAAGTTTATCACCATTATCATTCGTTTCTGGAACTTCGGACAAACCTTGTTTCAACCTTTCAATAACGATGTTAAGTTGAATCGTTTCATAACTACGTTTTCCGTTCTCGTCTGCATAGATTGCAAAGAATAAGTTTGTTCCCTTTGCAGCTTCTACATATTTATCTTTCTTATTTCCAGAACTTCCTACATTAAACTTGTTCCCTTTTGGTTCATAAGTTCTAACTTTTACAATAGGTTGATGAAACTTGCCATTGTTTAATGTAACCATGTTTTTATTCATATCGTCTATACCCTCGGGTGAAAATGCAAGTTCAGGTTGGTCGTTGTAGTTAGCTAAATGGTTAAGTAGAATTTTCTGTATTCCTGTATCAGTTATACTTTCTATTTTCTTAGACCCAAAAGTTGTATCTAAGTTCACTCTCGAAGCAACAAGAACTTCTTTATCGTTGCTGAAATAGTAAAGTTCTACTTTTGTAATATCATTTCCAAGCCACTTATTTTCTTGGTCTGCAAAGAATTTTTGAATTTTCTTCTTATCAAGGCCTTCGTTAATCAGTTGTTTGATTTTTGTCTTCAAGCCTTTATCAACCATCATTTCCCATTTGTCAATTGCAGCTGATAGAGTCACTGACTTTTTAAATCGTAAATTTACGATGCCAGCAACAGTTTCTTTATGTAAAGGTTTTCTGATTGCCCAACTATCTCCGCTTTCTTGAGTTTTGATAACTTTTTTGCCATTTTCAATTACCTGATATTTATTTACTGTCTTATTTATCACCCTCAGGTTTTGCTTAAAGCTTACTACTATATTTTCCAGTGCGACTTGTGCATCCTCAGTAAAAGAATCCCATGGTTTATAAAATTGCCACTTGTAGTTACCCTTATCGTCAGTTTTAGATTTGTAACAAAGCTTGTTTTTTAAATCAGGTCTGCTGACTTTTGATGATGGTTTGGCAGATTCATTGTTTAGATAATTGATATGGCTTCGTGTAGCACAAGCAATTACCAACGCATCCATAGCATGATGACGATGGTCAATACGTTTTTTGTTAAACCCTTTTTGTAGTTCAAGAGGCATTTCAGTTTGGAATACTCTTTTGCCATCTTTATTTGTCCATTGTCCAAAGTTGTTTGATTTAGTAAGTTCGTTCATTCGCTCAAAACGTGGAGTTACAATTCGATTCCACACATCATTCAAACCCCAATCTTGTTTTAGAATTGTTGTTACACCACCGGTACATGAAATTACATTTTTGGATGTTGATTCAAGTTCGCCTTCTTCCCGAACTATGTTAGATAATAATCCTTTTACAACCTTACTAATATATCGAGTATCATTCAGTTGTCGTTCAACAAAAGCCTCGGGTATATTTTCCATTAATAGTTTTTTCATTTTTCCACGACTTTTTCCATAATATTGTTTTACAAAGTCTTCGTACTGACTAATTGTGAAAATCTTGACTGATTTGCCATAGCTTAATTCAATGATTCTACCTTCATTATTTTTGATAAACTCATAACCTAGTGCATTGTCTTTTTCTTTATTTACGGCTGCTTCACAAATTACTTTATTACTGAATGAATCATCAAAATACCGTGATTGAGGTATAACATGTTCAATTTCATATGCTGAAGTGAAAAGTTTTCCCAAAGGAATCATTTCGCCTGTATATGGTGACCGATATTTTTGTTCCAACCATAATTTGTAACGTATAAGGTCTGACTTAGATGGTTGGCTTTGTTTTACTATTTTAGAGATTTCTTCAGGTATTTCAATTCCGGAGTTTAATACTCCATCCTCGTAAATCTTCAGAATTTCCTGTTGGCTCGGTGAATAAGGACGTACATTTTCTACATCACTGTGATTAATCAATTCTGCTAATAAATATTTAATACGCAGATTTGAATTCTCATTTTTGGTAATCTGGGCTGTCATTGTCTTGCGTTTATCAGCCGGATTTTTCATTTCGCGTCCTAATTCAATATGTATTTCGGAAAAATCTCCATAGTATTTCCAAATATCTTTAACCGTTCGTAATGTCTCAGTTATTACCTGTTCTACAATAGGATTTCGAAGTGAGTGTTGTTTGAAAGTACGCAAATATACTTCTAAATCTTCCGGCGTTTTCCATTTTGAAATATCGCCCGATTCGGAATGTCTATCGTAAACAATATAGCTTACCAACCATTCGGGCAAACCTTTATAATCCTCAATTGAAATAAGTTTAAATGCTTTTTCGCGTACACGATTTTGAATAGTTTCATCGCATTCTCCCGATATTATCGTATCTATTCTAAGTTTTGTTTTTTCATCTATGTTATCTAGTTTCCAATACTTACCCATTCGCATCAATGGAAGGAACTTTTTAATCGCTTTCTCAGAATATGCACCATATTCTTT
>CAYRBL010000456.1:0-2719 GCA_964422385.1 uncultured Bacteroides sp. | reverse complement strand
ATTATCCTGTGATTGCTGAAGGTTACATACGGAAATCTACAGTTTTAAATAGTGGTTTGAAATACAAATGGATGTCAACAATCGCTCAAGGTATTTATGCTGCTACTCAAACTGGTGTTGATGTTGATGGGAACGACATTATTGTTAGTTTGAATAATGCTGCCATCCAACGCAATTTGAGAGAACGGAAAGTCTTTAATTATATGCTCGATTCCTTCCGCGATACTTTTAAATATGGATTGTGTTTCCCTGAAATAATCTTCTCTGCCGATGTGATGAAAATCGATGGAATAAATATCATAAACGCCCGCTTTTGCAGGTTGACACAGGATAAACAATTTGTCGCATTTACTGAAAAATGGGAAGGGATGTATGGCACAGAAAAAGTAAACGGATATGGATGCCGCAACAGAAGTGGAAATGGTAACGGAAATGCTTGCTGCAATGGAAATGGACGAAAATTCAGTAATAGAAATGGCTTTGTGGGAGTAGCAGTTTAACTCCTCAACAAAGAGATTACGAAAATACTATTGACTGGTCTTTACTTAATGTCTATTAATTTTTTTCAGCGTTTTTAATTTTAATTAATCAATAAAAAAAGTCTTCTATTAATTATAGAAGACTTTTTTTATTAGAACTATTTTAAAATAGTATTAATGCTAAAAGTTCTTTACCTTATATTTATTTAGTTTTTTGATTTAATTATTAATGAATGTACATTTATAATTACCATTTCAAAAACGTATATGTAAAATTAATAACTGCACCGCCTGATATTTTAAGAAGTTTGGGAAATAAATATGATTTTGCTTCAATTCCAATATCAATACTTTTTGATATTGGATATTTATATGCAATTGCTAAATCATAACAATAATACCAGTTACTTACTTCAACTCTGTCACTAAAAGCTTCTAGCTTGGACGTAACGTAACTTAAGCCTATACCATAATACAAATCAATTTTCGCTACTTTCATATTAAAAACTACAAGTATTGGGATAGCGTTTAATCTTGCTCTAAATATTGTAGGGCCAAAAGTGGTAGAAACAGTTGATGAATCTTGTTTTAACATCGTTAAATATGCACTTTCAATACCAATATTAAGCAAATGATTTGGCTCCCATAATACTCTAATTGATGGAGTATAAAATATATTATCAGCTATATTATTTTTAGTATCAAAATTAGCAATTAAACCATTTCCAATATTAAAAGATAAAGCAAAACCTTTATTATAGGGTTTAGTTTCTTGCGCATTTATGTTGAGCGTAAATACAATAAGAATACTAAGAAATATAATATTTTTATTCAGAAGTGTAATATTCATAAGCAACTATACTTGGATAATTTGTAACTATACCATCAAAATTCCCTTTTTTAATAAAAGACTTAACTAACTCAGTCGCATCTAATGTCCACACAAAACATCTTTTGCCATTAGCGTGCATAGTAGCTACTTTTTCATCAAGTAATCCTAATGACCAACGTGGCTCCCAAACTAAAGACTTGGCTTGTGATAAATAGTTTTCATCAAGTTCGCATAGAGTAGGATAGTTTTGGAAATTAGG
This sequence comes from uncultured Bacteroides sp., assembly GCA_964422385.1. Lineage (GTDB taxonomy): Bacteria > Bacteroidota > Bacteroidia > Bacteroidales > JACABE01 > JBAXLO01. The sequence goes on along the minus strand of CAYRBL010000456.1, from coordinate 1,149 downwards.
GAAATTAATGATTTCACTAAAGTAATCTTCGTTAGCAATTCCAAGTAATATTTCAAGAGTTTTACCCTTTTGAGCTGCTAATGATATATATTTTTGTTGTAATGCAACTAACTTTGCTGTAATTCCTAATGCTTTAACATCTAACCAAACTAATTTTAGATTAGTATTATCAACTATAGTCTGTAAAGCTTCTTCTAAAGTAGGAATTCTTTCGCCATCTTTTAGTGTGCAAAACGAACGTAATTGAGCAAAAGTATAATCTGAAATACCACCAATAAAATAATCTTCATTAATTAAACGCTTACTCATAATTTCGTCGTGAAAAAGCACTGGAATACCATCTTTAGTTAATCTCACATCTATTTCAACTGCATTGGCTCCCAATCTTTCAGCATATTGAATGATACCTAATGAATTTTCGGAAGCTGGAAGCATATCTATATTTCTACCACCTCCCCTATGTGCAATAATCCAGAAATTATCTGCTGACTTTGTTAGAGGTTTTGAATAACTAATATCAAAACTATTGGTTGGATATTCATTTTCGGTGCCCCATGATGCATTTATAATTAATTTTGTTGGCTGAATACCTCTGATTATTTCTTTTGCACCATTATCAGGACTAATTGTCATTGCTACAAGTCCTGTTTCTGAACTAGAAGCATACCTCCAGTAGCCCTCCATAATTATAGTTGAATCTTTATAACCTGCCTGAAGTACAATATATGATTCATTTTTACTTGAAAACACAGAAACATATTTACCACTTGCTTTTATTACTATTTTATTACCAAACATTGTTGAGTTAAGTGTGTAGATACCTTGTAATTTAGCAGTCATAGAGTCGGTTAATGGTGTGGTGCCGACTAATAAACCTAAATTGCCGTTTAAAGGTATTTGAAGTGTTGAATAATCTTTATAACATGATGACATTAATAAAATCATTACAATAAAAATTATAAAAAGCTTTATTTTTATTAGATGTTTCATTTTTTATCCTTTTTTAAAATATAAATGTAAAAGAATATTCAGGATAAAGCATATACTCATCAATAGCTGAATAGGTAAGCCAAGCTTGATAATTAAACTTTGCATAATTAAATTTTACACCTAATGCTACCCAATTATTATTCCACAAAGGTTGTTCTA
>CAYRBL010000455.1:0-2723 GCA_964422385.1 uncultured Bacteroides sp. | reverse complement strand
CAATTATCCCTGATACTATAATTGACACTCTTATCGATACAGCTATTGAGTGCTCGGAAGGAAAGTATTTCGACAACTTTATAGTGCCTGCAATACAAGGAGGGGCTGGTACGAGTATTAATATGAATATAAATGAAATTATAGCCAATGTTTCTTTAACTAAATTAGGGTATAAAAAAGGTGAATATTCTTACATAGACCCAATTGAACAGGCTAATATCTATCAATCTACCAACGATGTTATTCCTACTTCGCTAAAGGTTGCAGTTATGCATTTGCTTAATAAACTTGAAGAAGGAATTAACACCTTACGTGCTAAGGTTGAGCTTATGGAGACTTCAACACGCAATAGTTTAAGGATTGCTTATACTCAGATGCAGGAAGCGGTGCCTTCCTCTTATGGAAAGCTTTTTAGTACTTATAGTGAGGCTCTTTCAAGAGATTGGTGGAGGGTTTCTAAATGTTTTGAAAGGATTAAAGTTGTTAATCTTGGGGGAAGTGCTGTAGGAACCGGTATTGCTGTCCCTCGTTTCTTTATTATGGAAGTAGTTTCAAACCTTCAGAAGATTACAAACCTACCAGTTACTCGTAGTGAGAATCTTCCGGATGCTACCAACAACCTTGATTCGTTAGTGGAAGTGCATTCAATATTGAAAGCTCACGCTGTTAATCTGGAAAAGATGTGTTCGGATATCCGTTTGTTAGCTTCAGATATTACTGTTAGTAATGAAGTAAGTATTCCTAATAAGCAAGTTGGTAGTTCTATTATGCCGGGCAAAGTTAATCCTGTTATTATTGAGTTCGTGATAAGTGCAGCGCAAAAGATTTATGCTAACGATATGCTTATTAGCTCTCTTTCGGCAAGAGGTTGCCTTGATCTTAATGCTTATCTGCCTATCATTGGTAATGCTATGCTTGAGAGTATTGAGCTACTTATAGCCTGCGATAAAACAATAACTGAAAACATATTTGATGGTCTTAAAATAAATCACCTTGCAGCTGAAGAAAGATTGTATAAAAGCCCTGCAATTACTACTGCTTTGTCTCCTTATATTGGTTATAACAAGGCATCAGAAATATCTAAATTGATGAAGAAAGATAGTATTAATATTTTTGAAGCTAATGCTGTTTTAAAACTTGTGGATGAGGCTAAATTAAAAGATATTCTTAAACCTGAAAACCTTTTGAAAACTGGTTATTCAATAAATGATATTTATGAGTAAAGGTAAAGATGCAAAGCCACATATAGGGATATTTGGAAAAAGAAACAATGGCAAAAGTTCTCTTATAAATGCTTTGGCAGGACAAGAGATTGCCATCGTTTCGGAGCAGGCCGGCACTACTACCGATCCTGTTAAGAAGTCGATGGAGATAGCAGGAATAGGTCCAGTTATTCTTGTAGACACTGCTGGTATAGATGATGTTGGTGACTTAGGTAATAAACGTATTCATAAAACTAAAGAGGCTTTAAAGACTGTAGACCTTGCCATTTTAGTTATAACTTCTAATAGCTTTGGCGACTTTGAAACGGAACTTATCAATGACTTTAACGAGTATGCTATTCCTTATTTTGTTTTACATAATAAAGCAGACATAGAGGTTATATCTGATGCTTTGAAAAAATCTATTAATGAAAATTTTAAAGTAAATATTCTTAACTTTAGCGCTATCAATCCTACCAATTCAATTGAAGAAATCTTAAAAGAATTGAAGAGATTAATGCCCGAAACTGCCTATGTTTCTCAATCTTTAATTGGCGATCTTATAAGCTATGGCGATACTGTTTTGATGATTACTCCTATTGATATTGAGGCTCCCGAAGGCAGGATGATACTTCCACAGGTGCAACTTATCCGCGATATTCTGGACAATGATGGAATAGCTGTTGTTTGTAAAGAAAGGGAGGTTGACACTTATATTCGCAAGATGAATCCTAAACCTAAGCTGGTAGTTACCGACAGCCAGGTTTTCTTAAAGGCTGATGCTTCGGTTCCTAAAGATATTCCGCTTACTAGCTTTAGTATTATTCTGGCTCGTCAGAAAGGGGACTTCAATAACTATCTTAAAGGTACTCCTCATTTATCTAAACTAAAAGATGGGGATAGGGTTTTGATACTGGAATCGTGTACACATCATGTTTCTTGTGATGATATTGGCAGGATGAAGATACCTAGATGGCTTACCAATTACTCGGGTAAAAAGCTGGAATATGAAGTGGTAACAGGGCTTAACACTCTTCCAAGGGATATAAAAGAATATGCAATGGTGATTCAATGCGGTGGCTGTGTGTTGACCCGCAAGCAAGTTATCAATCGGTTGAAGCCTGCTGTTGATGCTGGTATTCCCGTTACTAATTATGGTATGGCTATTGCTTTTGTGCATGGGATTTACGATAGGGCTGTAGCGCCTTTTATTAATACAAAAAATAACAAAACTGATTATTTATAATACATATATTTAATGGAAAATAATGATGATGCTTTTAAAAATGCGAAGATAAAATTCCCTGTTGATCTTAATTTTAAAGTGATTTTGAATGATACCTTTCCCGATCAAGTTAATATTGTTCATATTGCTAATGCGATAGAGGATGCAGGTTTAGATTATGGACAAATCACTTCTAAAGAAAGTACGAAAAAGAATTATACCAGTTATACTTTTAGAATAACTGTTGATAATGAAGTTCAGTTTAAAGATTTGTATGAAAAAGTAAAAACAGTACC
>CAYRBL010000454.1:0-2728 GCA_964422385.1 uncultured Bacteroides sp. | reverse complement strand
CAGCGACGCTTATGGCCGCAGATATATGTTAAGAATATTGGCAGTGCTGTTCTTCTTATCAGCCCTAGGCACAGGAGGCGCCACCAACTTCACACTATTCATCATCGCACGCATCATCGGAGGCCTTGCAATCGGTGGGGCATCAGTAATATCAACAGTTTACATATCCGAAATAGCACCTCCCAACAAAAGAGGGATGCTGGCAGCCACCTTTCAGTTGGCAATAGTTGTGGGTATCTTAATCGCCTTTTCGTCCGATTTATTATTGATGGATACCGGCGAAAACAACTGGCGCTGGATGTTTTTAGCAGGCTGTGTACCGGCAACTATTTTCTTTGTTTTATTATTTTTTGTAAAAAGAAGCCCAAGATGGCTGGTTAAAATGGGTAACATCCGAGAAGCCAAAGAAGTTTTGAAAGAAGTAGTTCAAGCCGAAGACTGCGAAAAAACCTTAGCCGACATCCGCGAATCAATTGATGCTGAAGTTGCCAACAAAAGCATTTACCTTTTCAAAAAACCTAATCTTAAACTTGTGATGATAGGCTTTGCAGTGGGAATGTTCAACCAGTTTACGGGTATCAACATCATTATGTATTACGCCACAGATATCTTTCGTTCAGCAGGTTTCTCCACAACCTCAGCCATTGGTCAGACTGTAATCATTGGCTTCACCAATCTTTTGTTTACCTTAATAGCTATGTCGATTATAGATAAAGTTGGCCGAAAAACACTCTTACTATTCGGTTCCTTAGGCATGACATTATTCTTAGGCCTATTTGGCTTTGGATTTATCACCGATACCATTAGCGGCTATGGTTTGCTGGCCTTATTAATAGGATTTATAGCCTGTTTTGCAGCATCACAAGGAGCAGTTATCTGGGTATTATTGTCAGAAATGTTCCCAAATAACATCCGCGCAAGAGGCTCATCAATAGGCTCGTTCTCGCATTGGTTATTCAATACCATCATCACCTTTTTATTTCCTATTGTAGTAGGAATATTTGGCAGCAGTTTCATCGAACAAAAGAAAGGTGTAGGATTTATGTTCATAATATTCGCAGTAGCCACCTTAATAAGCTACTTCTTTTTCAAGAAATACTTATTCGAAACCAAAGGAAAGTCTTTGGAACAACTTGAACACGAGAATGTGCAATAATAAAAACAAAAGAGGCTGTCTTAAATTAAGACAGCCTCTTTTGTTTGCAATAATACTTTATTAATTTCAAGCGTTTTATTTCCTTTTTTCAGAACCTTTGTTTTCTACTTTCTTTTCTTCTCTTTTTTCTACTTTTCTTTCAGCAGGTTTTGAAGTAGCTCTTTCTGAATTACCAGACTTTGCTTCAGTTCTTCTACTACCGCGATCGTTAGCATTATTATTAGAGTTAGTGTTTGTTTTAGCTTCAGTTCTTCTACCTCCACGATCGTTGTTAGTATTTGTAGTTGCTTCAGTTTTTCTACCACCTCGATCATTGTTATTATATGTAGGATTGGTTGTTGTACGGGTAGTAGTTGTAGTAGTAGTTCTATCAGGAGTAGTCCTTCTGTTGTTATTGTATTGTTCGTTCGAATTCCTGTTATTTGTGTTATTCATTGTTCTGTCGTGGCCAGTTCTACCATTTCTATTTTGGTTTTCGTATGTTCTTTTGTAATCCCCTCTATCAATTCTGGTATGAACATTTGTTGACATTGTTCTTCTTGGACCATAATAATTATGGGCAGTAGGAACACTATAATTTTGGGTATGGCGGAAGTGTTGATAACTGTTATGATTGTGCCAGTGACCGTAATAATCGTCATAATAAACAGTACGCCAAGGACGCCAGTAGTGAGGATAGTAACCATATCTCCAAGGAGAATTGTAAACAATATAATTAGGAGCGAAGATGTAATGAATGATACTCCAAGCGCCAATAGTGTACATATAATTAGAACCGTAGCCAACATTACTATTAGTATAATAATTATTGTATTCATATACAGTGTGACTACCAGAATTATTGTTTCCAATATAACCTGGATTTGGAGTGTTGTAAGCAGGTTCTATAATATAGTTTTTGCCATACAAAGCTTCGTCACCTATAATCTGGATTTGGATCTGATTGTTTCTATCTTTCTCAACTTCTATAACAGCTACATCTTGTGATTCATTTGCTGTTAACATATCGCGAAGAACGATAACGTGGGCATTTCCATTAACATTATCTATTACTTTAATATAATCAGTTCTGTTATCGCCATCCAAATCAAGATTGTTAATTTTAGAATCTTCTACATTAAGTTTTTGTTCGAATTCTTCTAAAGTTTTAGATTCTTGAAAGAGGCTAAGAACGCCGTATAAGTTTAAATTATCTCCTGGTAAGCCTAGCTGCCCATTGTTTTGATAATTTTGTGTGTACCCTGGGTTTATCAGTAAACAGAAACCGAGTACGATTGAGGTTAACAGTAATTTTTTCATTGCTTTATTTATTTAATTGTTATGAACTCTTTTTTAACTGATGTTATTTAAACAAAAACCGTGCCAAAGAATATATACCAAAAGCTATCCTTCTGCAAAGCCTTGATTTAATTGATACTATTTAGATATCACTACTCCTTGCTGTGCGCGATATACTTTTTTATAATCACCTTGCGGTGCTCCATCGTTTTTATGTATGTAAAAAAGAAAACAGGCAGTAACAAGCAGTTGTGCGATGATTAAAGTAACGATAATTTTCTTATTTTTCTTAAG
>CAYRBL010000453.1:0-2731 GCA_964422385.1 uncultured Bacteroides sp. | reverse complement strand
CCCGGAGGTTCAGGCTCAGGAAGGAAGTCTCGGAGGAGTTTGATCTCTATGTGAAGGCCGCACAGGAAAAGACGAAGGGAGCTGATGAGTCACTGGTGCTTGAGGCGATCCTGAAAAATCATCTCAAGAGGGACAAGGGCTTTCGGGCTTGGTTAAAAAAACCTTTTAACTGATTATTGATAGCCGAGAGTACAAATAAGAAATAACAGGTTTTAACATATAAAAAGATTGTATAATTTATTATGCTAAAATCTTAAAAATATTCTGATACTAATTCTAAAGATTTTTACGGGTATGAACATAAATCTTGATACTGTTATTGATAAGTTGTTATCTCCAGATCAAGGGAAGTTAAGTGTTTTTTGTGGGGCGGGTATATCACGTGATTCCGGCCTTCCATTAGTAGATGAAATTATTCGCGAAGTTGTCTACGTGTTGCGTGGTAATAGTCGTTTTGCAGATAGTTTTCTTAATAAATATAAAAGCAAAAAGATTCCGTTTGAATCTTTTATGCAGGATGTTATTAGTCTTTCTGGTGATGATGAGCTGTTAAATGTTTTTAATAATGGGCTTCCTAATGCAAATCATTATTTTGTTGCCTATTTGTGTAATTATGGCTTTGTTTTTGATGTTTATACGACGAATTTTGATTGTCTTTTAGAAAGAGCTATGGATGATATTGGTCTTATAAAAGATAAGGATTATTGTGTTTTTTTTGATGAAAAGTCTTTAAAGAAAAGTATTGATATGAGAGACGGTGGGGATAGTAGAGTTTTTTTATATAAAATTCATGGTGATATAGGTGATAAGGATAGTTTGAGGGTTACAATGTCTTCGATAAATGAAAGGAAGCTGTTGAAGAGTCGGGTAGAGGTCATTGATAAAGCTTTTTTTAATGGAAATGATATTGGTAATATATTGGTTCTAGGTTATAGTTTTTCTGATGTATTTGATATTAATCTTGCGATAAAGAGGAGTAAAAATAAGTGTAAAAAATTTATGATTTACATTAATCATACTGATGATGTTGGAGTTCAATTGATCAACCGTATTGATGATGGGTTTCTAAAAGATAAAATTGGAACTGCATTTTATGGGTATGATTATTTTGTGAATACATTTATTTTTGTTAGATCTTTTATTGAGAAGTTTGGTGTTGGTTTGAAGTATATAAAAAATGTTTGTAATTGGGAAAAAAGTGTTGTTGTTTGGGCTGATAAAATGTCTAAAGAAAAAAAATATTATATAATAAGTGAACTGTTATTTTGTTTTGGTCTTTTTAAACAGGCTTTGAATTATAACAAATTAGTTTTGAATGATGTGGATATTTCCTCATATTTTGGGCTTGATTTGCTGTATCAAAAAGTGAAAATATTGCATAGAATTGGTGGTAAAGAAAATGTTGATGAATCAAAGCAATTTGCGGAGATTGGTTTGAACTGTTCAGATTCTATTGGATATAAGTTTGGTGCTGCAAATTTTTTAAGTCACTTAGCTCTCGTAAGCTTGTACAATAAAGACGATCATGTTGCGTCTTATGAAAAGTATAAGAAAGCTTTGTGTATATATGAGGAAATTAATGATGATAGAGGGGCGCAAAAAACTATTTTATCAATAGCGAGTTGTCTTAGAGTACAAGGTGATTATTTTGATGCGAGAAAGATGTATAGACGCTCTCTATGTTATAGGATAAAAAGTGGCGATATTTTGGGCGCTGGTAAGTGTTATCAAGGTATCGCAAATGTTTATTTACAGGAAAAAAAATACCCTCAAGCATATAAGTATTATAGCCTATTTTTTGAGATGGCTCAGCAATTAGATGAACAGTGGTCGATGTCTGCTGCTTTATATGGAATGGCTGATGTATTGATAAGTTATAAGAAAAGTAAGAAGGTTATGAAAAAAGCAAAAGATATGATTGATCAAAGTCTATCTTATAGATGTGAAAATAAAAAAAATAGAGAGTATGCTAATGTATTGTTTTTAAAAGCAAAGATATTGTTTCTATTAGGTGATTTATTGCCTGCCAAGAGGCTTCATTATAAGGCGTATGCGATAAGGCAAAAATTAGGTAAAGAGACGGATATTGCAGATAGTTTGTATTATATCGGTTTTGTTGAGATGGATTTAGGAAGATATTTAAATGGGGTTTTAAAAGTGTGTGAGGCGGCTAAGATATATAAATCGTGGAATTGTTTTGACCAGCTTAATGAGGTTGTTGATAATTTGAATAAAAAAATAATTCCTCTTGATTCTAAAAAGAAGAGAAAGATAGAAGAAGTAATATTTTCTGCTGGTTTAAAATTGGGGGGCCAAGGTTCGTCTTAATTTATACAGATTATTTATTTACCTCCACCAACCAGCTCCATCAGCTTCCCAAAATCAGTCACAACATCATACTTGACCTTATCCCGTTCAACCCGCTCATTGATCTCATCGAAAAATTTCCGCGCACACTCGATTTTTGTGGCCTCAATGGCTCGCAGCTCCATGCTCGACATTGAGCCCTTGGTTTCAGCTACAAAGTAGATATGCTTGACAGCGCCCTCTTTGAAAGAAATTGCCCAGTCCGGATTGTAGTCGCCTACCGGTGTGGGAATGAGAAACCCGCGAGGCAGTTTGGCGTAAACAACAACCTCAGTGCTGGTATCAAGCTCATGCACAAAAGCTTTTTCAATTTTCGAGTCCGTGACCACATAATCGTAGATGTGGTTCCTCAGCTTTTCACTTG
>CAYRBL010000452.1:0-2739 GCA_964422385.1 uncultured Bacteroides sp. | reverse complement strand
TTTAATGCAATACTTTCCAAGAATATAATAAAATTAACATTTCAAGATATTTTTTCTATAAAATTTCATTTATTTTTTCCAAATATATTTTCATTTTTAACAAATCTTTAACTCGAAATCTAATTTATGTTAATAATTTTTCGTATCTTTGACGAAAATTTATAAATCATTTTAAAAAATAATCAAAATACACAAAAAATTAATTAAATTTACTATGAAAAAACATGTATTTCTTATTAATAACAGGCTTTTTAATAAAGTTATGTTATTTGGAGTTATCTTCATCTTCTTTTTATGTATGAATGGTCTAAAAGCACAGGTTAATTTTGTGCAAACCAATGATGCTGATTTCCTAAAGGGGAATTTTAACAATGCAGTGGTTGGAAGTAATAATGTTTACTTACAAAATGCTGCTAGTGATGTTGGCACCTGGCTAACTACTACAGTACTTCCACAATCGTTGAGCGGTCAAAAAACCGTTACATGGAATGATCGATACGTTTATATGATAGGTGGGTACAATAACAGTACTTACGTAAACAACGTATATGTTGCTACAATACAATCAGGAGGAACATCAGGCTGGACAAGTTTGAATCCATTGCCAGTAGCATTAAAAGACCCAGCTGTAGTAATAGGCACCAACACCATATACGTTATGGGAGGGCGAGATGGGTCACAAGTATACAATACTATATATTATGCTACTATAAATGCAGATGCAACAATTGGAGCATGGCAGACCTCAACAGTTACTTTACCTGCAAATTTATGGGGGCATACTGCTACCTACTCGATGGGATATATTTATATAATTGGAGGTTCGAGTTCCTTAACAGAGAGTACTGCTTTAAATACTGTTTACTATACAAAAGTAAATGCATTGAATACTTTATCAGCTTTTACAACAGGCACAAATTTAAGTGTGGCACGTAATAAACATACAACAATTACATACAACAACAAATTATATGTAATGGGTGGATATGATAATACAGGAACAAAGTCAAACTCTGTATTTATTGCAACACCTTCATTAAATGGAGCAACAGGTGCATGGTCATCAGGAACAAATCTTCCAGTAGCAGTTAGTAATCACTCATCAGTTATTAACAATGGGATAATATCTGTTATGGCAGGAGCAGTTGGTTCTACTTTAAGCAATACAGTTTATTATGCAAAAGCTGATTCGGCTTCTTTAAACTGGATTACATCAGCAAATGTTTTGTATGATTTTACAAAGGATGGTTCGGCTTTTGCTGGCAATGGAATCATTTTTTATACAGGTGGAACAAATCTATCGGGAACACCAATTCAAAATTGCAGATATGCATTAATGACTATGACTAGCAATTATGCAAATCATGGAGTATTTGTTTCTATACCATTTTATGAATTAGGATCAGACAGAGTAATTGATTCTATCGTTTTCACAAAAACTTTTACAACACCTGCAAATCTTCAGGTAAGCTATAGAACTGCAGGAACAGATGGTATTTGGGGGGATTGGTCGACATTAGCTTCAACAACTCAGATAGTAATTAGCCAAACTAAACAATACTTACAATATGCAGTAATATTTACAGGAGCTTCGATACAGAACGCTACATTAAATGACATGAAGATTTACACACCGGGAACTCAATTAAGTGGCAATCTTAATGCTATAACTACATTTACTAAAGCATTAAGTCCATATTGGGCTACCGCTGACATTTCATTTACCGGAGGAACACATACTTTTCAGGCAGGAACAACTATACTTTTCTTACCAAATACAGGTATGACAGTTAGTCAGGCTAATATTGTCTGTAATGGAACTGCAGCTGACTCTGTAAGATTTACCTATTATACAAGTGAAGTAGGTAAATGGAATGGTATATATTTTGACGAAAATAGTGATGTTGGAGTTTCATCACAAATGTTTTATACAGTAATCTCAAATGCAGGAAATGGATCAAGGAATTCAAATCTTTCGTGTTATGCAACTAGTGAACCTTTACTTTCTAATTGTATGATTCGAAATGCTGATGGGAATGGAATATATTTAAATTCTGCTAATATAAGCATCCAAAACACAACTATTAAAGCCAATACAGAAAATGGATTGTATTTAAACAATTCTAATCCAAATTTGGTATCAAGTACGCTATCTTATAACTTAGTAAGTGGACTATGCTTAACATCAGCGGCTTCGTTACCTAATCATTCAAATACTTTAATTACTAATAATCTTTATGGGATATCATACACAACAATTAATGTAAGTATTACCAAACCTCTAGGGACAATTACCTTATTAAATAACACTTATAATGGAATAAGTTTACCAGGTGGGAGCATTACAGATAATAACAGATGGTATACTCAAAACTATCCAATATTTATTCTAGATAATTTAACTATTGGTAAATATGGTGATAAATGTAGATTAACAATTGAACCAGGCAATACTATAAAAGTAGCAACAGGTAAATCAATACAAATAGGATTCTATACTAATTATCATTACGCTGGCGAACTATATGCCATTGGAAGTGCAGACAGCTTAATAACTTTCACATCAATGAATGGAATTGCAGGTGGATGGGAAGGAATGTATTATGAAACCAGAAGTTCGTATTATAGTGCAACATCAGTAATGGATTATTGTGTTGTTGAAAAAGGGAATAACTATAATATTTATAGTGAGAATACAAATCAGCCTTTAATTAACCATAGTTTTGTTAGAAATGCTAC
>CAYRBL010000451.1:0-2744 GCA_964422385.1 uncultured Bacteroides sp. | reverse complement strand
ACACGGCTCTGAACACTCTTTCCCTACACGACGCTCTTCCGATCTCTTCCAATGTTAAGCCAAAATCTTCCAATTATTGCAACTATCGTTACTTTGGGTACTTTGATGGGGCTGTTAGGTACTGTAATTGGTATGATCAAATCGTTTGCTGCACTTTCTGGTGGTGGTGGTACTGACTCAGTTGCTCTTTCTGCTGGTATTTCAGAAGCTTTGATTAACACAGCTTTCGGTATCGCAACAGGTGCATTGGCAGTAATTTCTTACAACTTATTTACAAGCAAAATTGATACTATAACTTATTGTATTGACGAAGTAGGTTTCTCAATCGTACAAACATTTGCTGCAAGTCACAAGTAATCATCCTTTAATTAAATGCTATTATGTCTAAAATAAAAGTAGCAAGGAAGAGTACTCTTATCGATATGACCGCGATGTCCGATGTTACTGTACTACTGCTCACTTTCTTCATGTTAACGTCTACGTTCGTGAAAAAAGAGCCGGTTACAGTGACTACTCCGGGATCGGTATCTGAAATTAAAATACCTGATACTAATATCCTACAGATATTAATTGACCCAAAAGGAAAGGTGTTTATAAGTTTAGATAAACAAACCGATATGATAAATACCTTGGAAGCTGTTGGAAAAGAATTTAATATGACTTTTAGTGCTGAAGAAATAAATGCATTTAAAGTTCAGAAAACATTCGGAGTTCCAATAAAGGATTTGAGAGGTTTTTTAGCAAAAAAGGCTGAAGAACAAGATAGATCGTTAGCAGGTTACGGAATTCCAAACGATAGCACAGATAACCAGTTTAAAGTATGGATTAAAAGTGCACGTATGAATAACCGTGATTTGAGAATCGCAATTAAGGCTGATGAGAAAACTCCATACAAGGTAATTAAGAATGTAATGAACTCACTTCAGGATTTGAATGAGAACCGTTATAATTTAATTACTGCGTTAAAGGCACCATCAAAACAATAATACAGAAAATATTATGGCTCAAATAGAAAGCAACGACGGCGGCGGAAAAAAGAAAAAAGGCGGAAGTAAACAAAAAAAGGTAAGTGTTCACGTGGATTTTACTCCGATGGTGGATATGAACATGTTGCTTATTACGTTCTTTATGCTCTGTACATCATTGAGTAAACCTCAAACGATGGAGATAAATATGCCGACCAACAAGGATGCCACTGAAGATCAGCAAACAAAAGTAAAAGCTTCTCAAGCGGTTACAGTTTTGTTGAGTGGAAAAGATTCCGTTTTTTATTATGAAGGTTTACCTAATTACAAAGATTATACTTCGTTAAAGGAAACCTCATATAAAGCAGATGGATTGCGTGCCTACCTTCTCAAAAAAAACATTGATGTTGTAACAAAAATCAATGAATTGAAGAAACAGAAGGATAACCTTAAGATATCAGAAAAAGATTATAAAGAACAGGTCTCTAAACTTAAGAATGGAAAGGGAACACCTACCGTTGTTATTAAGGCAACAGATAGTTCTACATATAAAAATCTGATTGATGTTCTTGACGAAATGTCTATTTGCAATATTGGTAAATATGCTATCGTTAAAATCGAAAAAGGTGATAATTACCTTATTAAGAATAAACAAACTAAAGGTGTTTATTCTACACAGTTTGCGAATTAGTTTAACGCTTTAAAAAGAAAGTAAAATGAGCAAGATAGATTTAACTTCCTTCGAATGGCGAGAACTCGTATTCCAGGGTAAAAATAAAGAATATGGTGCATATACACTGCGTAGTGAATCTGACAGACGTCACAATAGATCTATGCTAATTATCACCATTATAGCTGTGGTCGGATTTTCAGCTCCAAAGCTTGTTGACTTTATTAAAAGTAAACAGCCCAAAAAAGATGTATATGATAAAATGGTAATGGCTAATTTAAAACCGGCTGAGGTTAAAGATGAACACATTAAAAAAGTGGAATCTGTAGAACCGCCTCCTGCATTGAAAACATCCGTAAAGTTTACAGCTCCGATCATTAAAAAAGACGAAGAAGTACAAGAAAAAGATGAAATGAAGAGTCAGGAAGAACTTACCAACACTAAAGGTATTATATCTATTGCCGACGTAAAAGGTAATGATGATATCAATGGTAAAGATATTGCTGATGTGAAAGCTGATGTAACACAGGTTGTAGATGATGTTCCATTAGAAGTTGTAGAACAAATGCCAACATTCCCGGGTGGTGATAGTGAACTATTTAGCTATTTGTCAAAAAATATTAAATATCCAACTATTGCACAGGAAAACGGGATACAGGGAACTGTTTATATGCGCTTTGCTGTATCTAAAACCGGTGATATTGAAAAGGTTGAGGTTATTCGGTCTCTTGACAATTCATGCGATAAAGAAGCGGTTAGAGTTGTTAGAAGTATGCCTCGTTGGATTCCCGGTAAACAAAATGGCGCGAATGTTGCTGTATGGTATACATTACCGGTTAAATTCAAATTAGAATAGAATTTATGTCTAAAATAAGGCTTCTATTAATATTATTTGTCATTACTCTTGTCTCTTGTCAGACAAAGAGTAATGACAAATTTACTGATACCTATACCTCAGGCGTTATACCAATGGCTGTAGATATCAATTTTGAGCCGATATTGAAAGAAGAATTACAGGTTTTTAAAGCCCAGTTCCCAAATGCAACCATAGTTCCTACTTACACTGACGAGGTTTCTGCTATAGATTTGCTAACGAAGGATAGTGTTAG
>CAYRBL010000450.1:0-2752 GCA_964422385.1 uncultured Bacteroides sp. | reverse complement strand
AGTAGGCTTCAATGATCCGAATTATTTCAATACTTGCTTCAAACGTTATTATAATATTCCCCCAAAAATGTATGCAAAAAATAACTCTTAAACAAATAATGCATAATAAGCTAACCATTATGGTTTAATTAGATAAATTTTTTTACTTACTGGCATACTTTTTTAAAGTGCGCTATTATAAATTATCAGAACGAAAGGTCGCGCATCACCAGGTAGAAAATTCTTGGAAGCTCCTCAGCGAAATCATCGGCAGGCAAAAACCCACGTTGTTGTTTTTTTTTGTCACACTTTTTACAATCCTCGCACAGTTGGCACATTGCTTTCCATTTCGCAAACTCAATCCATTCCGTATTTTCCAAAGCCCTTTTTCAACGTTTTTTCAATGGACTGTTTTTTTAACTGCTTTGAGTTGATTCAAGATTAAAATTATGAAGTAAAAAGGTGGTTTTCAAATACGCAAAGGAGAGCATCCAACTGTTCCGTCAACCAGAGAATGAAGCCCGAAAATCATTTATGACTTTTTTCATTTTTTTTTTGGGGGGGGCAGCATACTCAACACATTTTTTCTCACCTGACAATTTGGGCTCAGATATGCACTCAAAAGAAAGCGTTGTGATAGAGTTAAATAATGTTGAAAAATAAGAATAAGTTTTTTGGAAAAGTTTCTTACTTTGCAATAATTAAAGACAGTCAAGTGTCAAATTATATTTAAATCTTTAAAGCCAATTCGTAACCGATTTGCTGAATAATTTTTTTATTAAAACCTCAATAAATCATACGCTTCTTTAATCTCATCATTTTTCAAACCTAAATATTTCTTAGTTAACGACATATTTGAATGATTAAAAATATCCATTAATTTTACAAGTGCCATTTCCGAGTTTTCCCCACTCATATTAAATAACTGATATCCAAAGGTTTTTCGCAAACTGTGGCAAGCAAAATTTTTGATATTCAATTTGTATGATGTTTTGATTTCTTTAAGCATTATATTCAAACGTTGTGTTGAATAAACACATTTTTTCTGACTAACGAACACATATTGAAATCCAACCGTATTTATTTTTGAATAACAATCTAATATGTGTTGATTAAGTTCGGGGTTAATACTGATGACTCTTTTCTTTTTCGTTTTCTGTTCAATAATAGTAATTTCATCATCATTTAAAATTTGCTCCCATTTTAAAGAGACATGATACGAAACTCTTAATCCCCAAAAACTGCCGAGAGCAATAAAAAGTGACATTTTGTAATTCTCGTCTTTGTAGTGTTTATGAACAAGATTCAACATCTGATCCCATTCCAGAAAATCATCTGTTGTAGTTGAAAGTTTCTTCGACATAGTTTGTTGTGTTTATGATTTTATTTATTGACCAAAACATTCACTTTTATTCAAAATTATCAGAAGTGAATATCATATTTCCATTTGAATTTGAAAAATAGCTTAACCTATTGATAATCAATGTAAATTCAATTTTATCATAAATGAATGTTTTATTCCTGCGATTCTCTGACATACTGCAAAAACAAATTCCATATGTAACCTCTTGCCTGATTTGTATTGACAAACCAGGTTCCGGGAGTTATCAAATCGTGAGGATCTGTTTCTTTTAATTTTTCGAGAATAGGTACTAATTCAGGTTTGATAACCTGTTCGATTTCTTCAAGAAACATGTAGTAATTGCAGATAAATTCAAATGCATCCATATTATTCAATTTTCTGTTTACTCGAAATTTTCTCTTATGACCATTGAAATTGTATCGTACCAATCAATTCGGTCAGCTATCTTTGTTGCAATTATTTCAATTTCATGAGGAGTTAGTTTTCTGTTGATGGTTTCTGTAGCAACAAATTGTAGGTCATCAATAACCAATTGGTAAATAATATTATTGCTCATAATCATTTCAGTTGAAGTATTCATTTTCTACCATATTATTATAATCTTCAGTTTTCTCAACCCTCTCATCTATGACTTCTAGAAGTTGATCGAAATACACCATATGAATAGTGTGTACTAATTTTTCATTCTCGTCAAATAGTGAAATATCAAATAAATCCTGACCTTCATTATATTTTATTTTCACATTACCTTTGTGTTTAAATCCATTTACATGAAATGAAAGTCCATTTTGTATTATCCGTGGATTTTGAAATCCCCAGCTCATTAATATTATAGGTTGAGATAATAATATCGAATAAATGTATTCTGCCATTTCTTTATCTGTATCCATTGAGAATATTTTATTGATTATAGGGGCTAAAATAGGGCTTTAGTCTTACAGCCCCTAATATTCAATGAAAAAAAATGAATCAATCTCGGATGGTGAGCCAGTTTGAAGAGAATTCATAAACAATTACATAATAATCGATAGCGTCGGAGAGACATTAATCATAATCTTCGTCTTTCCCTCTTGGATGCTGTATACACCTTACTATTTTAAAATGGCCTATTTACAAGGGTTGGTATTCAATGACATATTGTGAAGTAATTCAGACATAAATCTATATAATCAGTTTTCTTTTAAAATTGAAAAAAATATTTTCCAGTTTTTTCAAAAAAGTTTTTTTTGATTTAATCCAAAAGTTCTTATTATTGGGTTGCTTTATTTTGATATAACCCAAAATATTCACTTTTCTGGTTATGTTTTATCGATATAACCCAAAAAACACGAAAAATTGGTTATATTTGCACCGAAAATTAAATGGAACAGATATGAATAACATCAAACATTTACCAGTATCTATAGATTT
>CAYRBL010000449.1:0-2769 GCA_964422385.1 uncultured Bacteroides sp. | reverse complement strand
ATGCATTTAATGGCGTTAAAGATTCTTTAATTAACAACTCAAAAATATCAGTAGGCCTCGAGATAAAACCTATGGACAATGCAAGATATTATTACCAAAGAATAGCTTATAGATTTGGTTTCAAATACGCAACAAGTTTCCTTCAGATTGATAATAATAAATTGAATGAATATGGATTTAGTTTTGGAATAGGTTTGCCTTTACGAAAAACAAGATCAACTATTAATTTAGCTATCGAATTTGGCAAAAGAGGCACCACCTCTCCATCTGATGCTCGTCTATTGCAAGAAACATATACTAAATTTACAATTGGGTTCTCGGCTCATGATATCTGGTTCTTCAAACGTAAATTCGATTAACATTTCAACTTAATATGAGTTCTCATTTTATAAAAGTCGACATTCAAACCCTGAGCAAAAGCATAGCTTTAGGTTTGATTGTGCTTTTATATCTCTCTTTTTCTTCTTGTAAAAACGATATTGAGAAAGTCAAATCATTTGACAAATTTACAACTGCTCCAGTTGAGTCTGCAAAAGATATTACTGTTATCAGAAGCGATTCGGGAAATATTCAGATGCTGATGACCAGCAAGCAACTCGACAGATACGAGGGCGAACAAATGTATACCAAGTTCCCCAAAGGCCTTAAAGTTTTATTTTACGATCAGATGAAGATGGTTAAAACGATTCTCACAGCAAATTATGCTATCAATTATGAAGACCGACGCGTGTTGGAAGCAAATAATAATGTAGTGATTGTTGATATTAAAAAAGGAGATACCATTTATACCGAACAAATAATATGGGATCAGAATCGTAGAGTTATTTATTCGAGCACTCCTGTGAAACGCGTTAATAAAGATGGAAGTACTTTGTATGGCGATGGTTTTGATGCCGACGAAAGCTTCGAAAGTTATCAGCTTCGTCGTCCAAGAGGTTCTATGGTTATAGATAAAGAGCAATAAGCAATGAACGATAGTCTTATTATTATACTGATGCTTGTGTTTTCTGCCTTTTTTTCGGGTATGGAAATAGCTTTTATCTCGGCCAACAAGCTCAAAATCGAAGTTGACAAAAACCATGGTATTTTCTCTGCAAGTATTATCTCCAGGTTTATCAAGATTCCTTCCCGATTTATAGGGGCTATGTTAGTGGGCAATAATATTGCAATCGTCATCTATAGTATGGTTATGGCTAAACTGCTGGAGCCTGCAATTGCTAATATCTTACCTCAAAGTTTTCATTCGTGGGTTGTCATTTTGTTGATACAAACTATTATTGCTACCCTGCTTATTTTGATTACTTCTGAGTTTATTCCTAAAGTTCTTTTTCGCATTAATGCTAATTTTATTTTAAATATTTTTGCTATTCCTGCCGCCTTGTTTTATTATCTTTTGTACCCTATAGTGTTTGTTTTTGTTGGGCTTTCGGAGTTTATTCTCAAACATTGGTTCAATGTTAAACTTACCAATCAAAATTTACCTTTTACCTTGGTGGATGTCGATAATTATTTAGACGAATTTACCAGAGATAAAGAGAGCCTCGAGCAAAGCGAGATTAAACAGGAATTACAAATGTTTCAGAACGCTATAGATTTTAAAAATGTTAAGATTCGCGAATGTATGATTCCGCGCAACGAGATTGTTGCCATCGATTGCGAAGATAGCATTACTGAACTTAAAGATAAATTTATTGAAACTAACCTTTCGAGGATACTAGTTTACGAGGGCACTATTGATAATATCACTGGTTATGTTCACTCCCACGATGTGTTGAAGAATCCTGATAAGATAAGCAATGTCATCAAACCTATTATTTATATTCCCGAAACCATGCTTGCAAGTAGTGTGCTTACGATGTTTACCGAAAAGCGCATGAGTGTAGCAGTGGTAGTTGACGAGTTTGGGGGCACTTCGGGTATGATAACTACCGAGGATGTTATCGAAGAAATTATAGGCGAAATCAACGACGAATATGATGTAGAGGAGCTAACCGAGAAAAAGATTTCCGATTCTGAATATATTTTTGCAGGCAGGTTAGAGATCGATTATTTAAACAATAAATACAATCTTAATTTACCCGAATCCGAGGATTATGAAACCCTTGCCGGCCTTATCATACATTACAAAGAGAGTATTCCCGACTTGAACGACGAAATTACTACCGATGATTTTATCTTTAAAATATTAGAAGCAAGCGAAACTAAAATTGAAAAAGTAAACCTACAGATTGCAAGTTCGAAATAATAGGTAAGAGTATTTAATAGCAGCAGGATTTAGAATTTCAATACTACTTATATTACTCTTATATTCTCATTCCTTCACCAAACCCACCTGCCCTTTTATTATTCCTTTTTCTCTAACTATTACTTTATAAAGCCCTGCTTTTAAGTTTTGGATGTATATTTCTTTTTGTGAAGATGCTTTTGCAAGTTTTTCTTCAAATACTAATTGCCCTAATGTATTATATATTTGAAGTTCTCCTTCTGTGTTTAGTTGTGGGTATGAAATTGTAGTTTGATTTAAGGTTGGATTTGGAAAAGCTTTAATAACTGCCATAGTGTATGGGTTTGTTTCTTTTATCCCCAAATACTGCATCCCAGGTGCATAACCCATACTATCTGTTTTAACTACCCATATTTGTTGAGGAATACTAGGCCCATAAACAACATAACCACAACCTATAAACCCACCATCGTTAGTAGCTACACCATCGTATAAAACATTGTCACTATAACCATGACCTGCATAACTATATTGTTGTGTCCACA
>CAYRBL010000448.1:0-2785 GCA_964422385.1 uncultured Bacteroides sp. | reverse complement strand
CTGTAATATGGTGGCTAGTGTTTTTGAATTGATAGGTGCAAACGTTACTCAAGGTGATGGATACCCTGGCTGGACTCCTAATCCGGATTCTGTTGTATTGGAAATTGCAAAGAGTTCGTACAACCGATTATTTAATAAGGAACCTAAGGTATTGGCTATTCACGCGGGTTTGGAGTGTGGTTTGATTGGCGAGAAGTATCCTAATATGGATATGATTTCTTTTGGCCCTACTATTAAAGGTGCGCATTCGCCTGATGAAAGGCTGAAAATTGATACTGCCAAAATGTTTTGGGATCTTACCATAGATATTCTTAAAAACATTCCTAAGAAAGCATAGCACATAAAAAAAGCTTCCTGTAAAAGTACAGGAAGCTTTTTTTATACATACATATATATATAGTATCGTTCTTTTTTTTAACTTAATTATTAACCGAACGGTTGCGCAGGAACTCTTCGTATTCGCTAACCAACCTCTTCAATTCTTCTCGTTGACGCTTTACTTTTAGTAAAACTGTAATCAACTTATAAATCCCATATATGGCCAAGAGGGTTGCCAATGCTAATAATACTGTTACATGTGTCGTGTAAATTCCTGTTAAGGCAATATACTTTTCAATCATAATTAATTTAATAAAACGTAGTTAATTTAATACAATAATTATTCTAAACATATATTAAGTGTAAAGCTATCTGTAATCTCTGTCAACACTATATATTATAAATATAATAATTAGCATATAGAGTATCATAACAATTACAGCTTGCATTTTTATTTTGTTTAATAACAAACAAAGGCACTAAAATGTTTTGTAAACTTAAAACAATTTTCATTGTTTATATCAATTGGTTTACATTTTTAACTTAAAATACAATATTAATTTATGGAAATAACCAGAATATTTGACTTATTACCTAATTATATCGAGAAATATAGTTGGAAAGAAGATGCAATAGCAGGTAAAGTAAATGGGAAATGGATTAAATATAGTGCTATAGATTATGTTGAAATAGCAAATAATCTTAGTTATGGGTTCTTAAAAATCGATGTTGATAAAGGTGATAAAATCGGTCTTATTAGTAGCAACCGACCTGAATGGAATATATTGGATATGGCTGTGCTGCAAGTTGGCGCCATCCCTGTGCCTATTTATCCTACAATAAGCGAATCGGATTATAAGTATATTCTGAACCATTCCGAAGTTAAATATGTGTTTGTAGAGGGCGACGAACTTCTTAAGAAAATTGAACATCTTCTTCCCGAAATTCCAACATTAAAGGGTATTTATACTTTTAAAGAAACTGAGAAATATAAGAATTACGAAGAGTTGATACAATTAGGGAAAGACAATCAAAATCCCGAGTATCTGGGCGAACTAAAGGCTGATATTTATCCCAACGACATAGCAACTATCATATATACATCAGGTACTACCGGCAATCCAAAGGGTGTTATGTTGTCGCATTTCAATTTGATTTCAAACTTTATTGCTTGCAGTCCTATTTTGCCTTTTGGTGCCGAGGGACGTGCTATTAGCTACCTTCCGTTGTGCCACGTGTACGAGCGTATGCTTAATTATTTGTATCAAAATGCAGGTGTTTCGATATATTATGCCGAAAGTATTGGCACTATTGCCGACAACATTAAGGAAATCAAACCTAATGTGCTGGGAACTGTGCCTCGATTATTGGAGAAAATTTATGATAAGATATACACTACAGGTAAAAAGCTGCCTTGGTTGAAACGTAGTATTTTTATGTGGTCGTTGAAGGTGGGGTATAAGTACGAACTGGATGATAAGAATGGATTTATTTATAAAATAAAACATAAGATTGCCGACAAACTGGTGTTCACTAAATGGCGCGAAGGAATGGGTGGCGAAATACGACTTATTGTATCGGGAGGTGCTGCACTTCAGCCTCGTTTGGCGCATATATTTACAGCTGCTGGCATACCTATTCTCGAGGGTTATGGTCTAACTGAAACTTCGCCGGTAATTGCGGTGAATACGCTTTGGGAAAATGGTCGTAAGTTTGGAACTGTTGGACACGTGATACCCGGTATTGAAGTTAAGATAGCCGAAGATGGCGAAATATTAAGTAAAGGGCCTAGTGTAATGTTAGGTTATTATAAAGAAACAGAATTAACTAAAGAGGCTATTGATGCGGATGGTTGGTTCCATACCGGCGATTTAGGGCATTTCGAACCTGAAGGGCATTTGAAGCTTACGGGCAGGAAGAAATCTATTTTTAAAACGTCGTTTGGCAAGTATATCAACCCACAGCACATACAAGATAAGTTTAAGGAGTCGCCATTTATCGAGTATATATTAGTGGTTGGCGAAAACCAGAAGTTTGCAGGGGCTTTGATTGTTCCCGACTTTATGTTCCTTAAAAGTTGGTGCGCAGGCAAAGGCCATACCTATACTACCAATGCCGAGATGGTGCAGAATCCTATTATTAAAAAGAGGTTTTTGAAAGAGATAAATAAGTTTAATGCTTTTTTTGGCGATACCGAGCAGATAAAGAAATACACTTTATTAGATAGTGAATGGACTGTTTTGGGAGGCGAAATCACTCCTACCCTTAAGCTGAAAAGAAACGCCATTACTACTAAATATAAAGATGCTATAGAGAAAATGTTTGCCTAAAAGAGTGCCTTAAGTGCCTAAAGTTAAAAGTGCCTTAAGTTGGAAGACAATTTGGTGATATTGTGATTTGGTAATTTAGTGTTTAATTCCCCCTTTGAAGGGTAATGGTGCTAACATAGCAAATATATTCATTTATA
>CAYRBL010000447.1:1511-2793 GCA_964422385.1 uncultured Bacteroides sp. | reverse complement strand
CCTGGTTAGTCCCTTTTATTTGTTCCGATTCTATTGTTGCGTCCTTACCACTTGTGTAATCAGTTACATTTCTATTTTTAGTATTCGATTCTTTTACTACTGTTCCTTTAAAAAGTCGCTTTAAAAACATATCATCCCAAGTTATTTTATCGGCAGGATTAGCTTTGTTAATGATATCAGCATACACCAATATATTCCTCAATTCGGGGAAATATATCCAGAACATTGGCTTTTTCCTAACAAAATCACCGGCAGTATCCCGCTCAACTATCATCGGGCAAATACCAATAATACGGGCATCAATAATGTTAAAATTCTTATCAATAATCCAGTCTTCTTTAATTTTAAGCTGAACAACATCGTTAATAATAAGAGAGGATTTAATAATTAAATTTTTAGTCATTGCGGAAATAGAATCTGTTAGATTAATTTCTTCAATTTTATCAATTTTAGATATAATTTCATTATATGTTAATCTTTTTGTAAAATTTTCATCAGCATATATTTTTACTAGCTCCATTTTAATTGCACAATCTAGTATTTCTAAAAAGCTATAACTATTAGAATTATCACTTTGTTTAATAGAAAAAATACTGTTCTGTTTTTCTTTAAAATTAATAAGCTCATACACCCTTTTCACCCACGCAATGTCGGCTTCACGAATATTTTTGTAAAGAGTTGGTTTTCGCTTCACGGTATCTCTTTCCAATATGCCCGTACTGTGCCCAACACATGGCATCTGTGCATGGATATTGCTTACTGAAAGCAGCATCAAAAACATTAAAAGAATACGAAAGCGGATATTTTTCATAACAATTGTATTAATAAAAAATAAAAATACATGAATTTAAAATACTATTATTATAAAACGTTTTATAATTTTCAAAAGTATTTTAATCTTAAAAATAATTCTTATTAATAAGATTAAAAAAGACCTAACAGGTTTTGAAAACCTGCCAGGTCTAAAGCATTAATTTTACCAAGATTTAAAAGGATATTTTTAAAACATCCTTTTTATCAACCGAAGTTGATGGGTATAGCCATTTACATCTTTATTATAAATCCCCTGATGGTCGATGGTATCTATGCGCACTTTCCCCGAAGCATGTATAATTTCGTTGGCTCCTAAATAAATTCCTACATGTGTAATCTTTCCTTCAGCATTGTCGAAAAACAAAAGATCGCCAGCAATTGCTTCGCTAATAAAATTAATAGTTTCTCCCTGTTCAGCTTGTTGCCACGCATCTCTAAGGAGTTTTATCCCCTGAATCTTAAAAATAAT
>CAYRBL010000447.1:0-1411 GCA_964422385.1 uncultured Bacteroides sp. | reverse complement strand
TTATTAATAATATCTATATACTGCTCATCTGTTACTATTTTCAGATGAACACTCAATACATAACCGTAATAATTATCGTATTCGGATTTAATATAACTCCAGTTATTTTCCACACTTATAATCTCAACAATATCGCCAAACAACAACTGATTTACAAGCTCGCTACTATGCGAAGCTTCCTTTTTAACGGCTACTATGCTTAAATTAACGACTGCTTTATTCATATTTTTTTTATTATTAAAATAAAAATTATGAGGACGCAAAGATACAATATTATTATTAAACGAAAGGAAGAAAAAAGAGAAGAAGGAGGCAGCTTGCTTTAAATTTTGCCTCTATCGATTAGTTTTACTATAAATTCGATGTTGTAATCTTCGCCATCCGGATCGTATTTCTCATTTAATTTCAAGCCCCAAAAGCGGGCAAAAGAGGAGTAATAGATGGCCGAAAAAGAACCTTTATAATCTTTCATCAAATTGTAAGTAGTATTTCCGGTTTCCCTACATATAAGCTTTATGAGTATTTTCCCTTGTGAATACGAAAGGTTTTTTAGGTCGTTCTCAAACTGTTCTTTAATCTGTTTCTCGAAAACTTTAATCATCTTTTTTTTCTCAGCTTCCGAAGGCAATTTAGTTAAGATTGAATTGTATTCTCTATATTTAATTCCGGCAAGTTTAGCATACGGATAGGCTCTTTTAATATTGTAAACAAGTCGGTTTAGCTTATCTCTATCCTCAGGTCGAATATGAATATACCTATCATTAATTTCCACAACCGGCAAACCAAGATAAGGCATAGTGTCGCCTTCAACCACGGATTTAACTGCAAAAGTTTTGCCAGGTTGCTCCTGAGCATTCACTTTAAAAATACAAATGAAAAGAAGAAGAAGAAAAATCCTTCTCATAAGATGTGTATTTAGCGTATTGATTATATCATTATTCATAATATGACCAATAAACAAAAACTATGCCACTTTAAGTTTAGCAATATTGGCTTTATCAAGCTTTTCTTTAGCGTAGTTTGCATCAATTGTAATAACACCATCAGGTTTTTCTGAAGGATAATCAAACATAGCATCCGACATTATAGTTTCGATAATAGACCTTAAACCACGAGCCCCTAATTTAAATTCAATAGCTTTATCAACTACATAATCTAATAAATCATCAGAAAAAACAACATCAACTTCGTCAATTTTTAAAAGCTTAGTGTATTGTTTTATCAATGCATTTTTAGGTTCGGTAAGTATCCTTTTTAAAATTTCTTTGCTAAGAGGATTCAGATAAGTCAACACAGGAAACCTACCAACAATCTCAGGAATCATACCAAAACTTCTTATATCCTGAGGCGCGATGTACTGCAAAAGATTGTTTTTATCAATATGATCTGTTTCTTTAGCGGCAGCATAACC
>CAYRBL010000446.1:0-2795 GCA_964422385.1 uncultured Bacteroides sp. | reverse complement strand
ATGCTCCTTTTACAGGTGCTGCTATCGGCGAATTCTTCCGCGATACAGGTCGTCCAGCATTAGTTGTTTATGATGATTTATCAAAACAAGCTGTTGCTTACCGCGAAGTTTCTTTATTACTTCGTCGTCCTCCTGGTCGTGAAGCTTATCCTGGTGATGTATTTTACCTTCACTCACGTTTATTAGAACGTGCTGCTAAGGTTATCAAATCAGATAAAATTGCTGCTCAAATGAACAACCTTCCTGATACTATCAAACACATGGTTAAAGGTGGTGGTTCGTTAACAGCACTTCCAATTATCGAAACACAAGCTGGTGACGTTTCTGCTTATATTCCTACCAACGTAATTTCTATTACCGATGGTCAGATATTCTTAGAAACAAATCTTTTCAACTCTGGTATCCGTCCAGCTATCAACGTAGGTATTTCGGTATCACGTGTGGGTGGTAATGCTCAGATCAAATCAATGAAAAAGATTGCTGGTACTTTAAAGATTGACCAAGCTCAATTCCGCGAGTTAGAAGCTTTCTCTAAATTTGGTTCAGATTTAGATGCAGCGACCAAGGCTGTTCTTGATAAAGGTTCTCGTAATGTTGAAATCTTAAAACAACCTCAGTATTCACCAATGAAAGTTGAAGAGCAAATTGCTATCATCTTCTGCGGAACAAAAGGCTTGTTGCAAAAGGTTCCGGTGAATAAGATTGTTGAATTCGAAACAGCTTATCTACACCACATGCGTACTTATCATCAGGAAGTGTTGGATTCATTAAGAGGTGGTGGTCTTACCGATAACGATATTAAAGTTATGGAAGATACCGCAAAAGAGCTTTCAAATAAATATCAAAAATAATAAAAGGGAATAATTATGCCCAACTTAAAAGAAGTTAGGACGAGGATAGCATCTGTTAATTCCACCAAGCAGATTACCCAAGCCATGAAAATGGTTTCGGCTTCTAAGCTTAGGAAGTCGCAGAATGCTATTATCAAACTCCGCCCTTACGCTGCCAAGCTACGAGAGATTCTCCAAAATCTAAGCGATAGTATAGAGAATACCGAAGCTTCAAATTATTTCGAAGAACGTAAATCAGAAAAGGTTTTAATAATAGTTGTTTCTTCTAATAGAGGTATGTGTGGCGCTTTTAATACCAATGTTATTAAACAGGTGAATATTCTTTTACACGATAAGTATAAAAGAGAATATGCTGCTAATAATGTTGAGTTATTATGCATCGGCCGTAAGGCTGGTGATTTCTTTTCAAAAAGAAATTATATTATGAAAGAACGCCTCGATTATATTTTCGATCAGCTTACTTTTGATAATGTTTCGGTAGTTGCCGAGCAATTAATGAAAGAATTTATAGCTAAGAAATACGATAGGATCGAGATCGTTTATAATCGCTTTAAAAATGCAGCTACACAGATATTGGTAAACGAACAGTTTTTGCCAATACTTCCACCCGAAGTTAATACAACTACAACTAAAGCTACTGCTGATTATATTTTCGAGCCAAACAAACAGGAAATACTTAACGAACTTGTGCCAAAAACATTAAAAGTACAGTTGTATAAAGTAATTCTAGATTCGTATGCATCAGAGCAAGGTGCCCGTATGACTGCAATGCATAAGGCTACCGAAAATGCTACCGAAATGATCAAACAACTTAAGTTATCATACAACAAAGCCCGTCAGGCTGCTATTACTAAAGAGATATTAGAGATAGTAAGTGGAGCAGAAGCTTTGAACGGATAAAACAATAAGAGTGCCTTAAGTGCCTTGAGTACTTAAAGTGCCTTAAGTTATAAAAAAGAAAGGCTGTCTATTATTAGGCAGCCTTTTTTATTTAAAATTTAGAATTTTATATGGAAAGTATTCCATATTTTAGCATAATTGAATTTGCTTTATCTAACTTTATTATTGGGTTAAACCATATCAATTTTCTGATTAATGCCTTTAAGCTTGCTTTAGGCAAAAACAAGGGTGAAGTTGGGGAATTCAGGGATGATGTTGGATAATCCCAATTAGTCTTTTCAAGTAGCTTCTGAAAATCGTCAGGAATTTCTACAATCTGAGATTTGTGATTTTTAGATTTATTCCCTTGGCAAATTATTTTCTGTCTGACTAGGTCAATATCCTCAAATTTCAACCTCATTATTTCTGACGGACGAATTGCAGTATAATAAATAAAGTTAGCAATAAGCCATAAAGTAGGATTATGAGTAGGTAAGTTTTTATACATAACACCCCAGTCTTTTTCAGAGAATGCAACTATTTTAGCATCCTCTTCCCTTAATTTTGTTATTTTGCCGAAAGGATTAATTAAAACCAATTCGCGTTCAATAAAAAAATTAAAAATCGTTTTGTAAGCTCTGGTAAGATTATTATAAGTAACGTTTTTATATTTCTTAGCAGTAGATATATCATCCATAAAATTACGAGCATGATAAGTAGAAAACTGATTAACCGGAATATTTTGCAGATTTTTGGTAGATAACCAGTCAGTTAGTTTCTTAATATCACATTTATAGTTACAACTCATTCTATGACCGACTAGGTTCTTCTTAACCGTCATATATAGTTCCAAAGCCTTTGACAAAGTCATTAATTCAGGACGTTCACTAACATAAGGATTCCATCCCTGAAGGAGCCTACTATCTATATCTTTCTTTAGTTAATTTGTATAATTCCATATTATAAGTTTTTTTGATGGAGTATTCTTATGCCTCTTTTTTGAAAACCCTTGTTATTGCTGGGTTTCTTGAAAAAACAGTCTATTTGATCATACATATTGTTTAG
>CAYRBL010000445.1:0-2797 GCA_964422385.1 uncultured Bacteroides sp. | reverse complement strand
AATGAAAACAGGGATGAAAAGGCTATTATTACTAATTGGGTTAATAATAATAGTTTCATGTAAGAATAAAAAACCTGAATATGTTTATACGTTAGCTGATAAAAGGGAAATATTTGAAATAGTTAAAACTATAATACAGGAACATAAATTAAATAAAGAAAATCAAGACTCAATTTTTATTAAACCAATATTATATAGTTTTCGTATTTTTCAAGACGATACGACTAAGTATCCACAATTATATTTTACTTACAAAGGACATCCCAGCCTTTACATAAATAAAATTTTGGGCAGCACCGTAAATAATGAGATTTTTTTTAATGAAGAAGATTCCTTAGCATTGTTAAGTCAATCAGAGCAAGATTCTATTATACTTGATTCAACTTTTTTTAATTCTTTAAAACATTATAATATTAATGAAATGAAATTAAGAAACAAAATTTATTATAGTTTTACAATACCCCTTTTCTCAAAAGATAAAAAGAGAGCTTATATAAATGTAGATTATAATTGTCCGGGTTGTGGATATGGTCTTAGATATTTTTTAAAGAAGAAAAATAATAAATGGATGATAATAGATATAGCTAGAACTTGGATACAATAAACTTAACAGAAATGAAAAAACATAACATCCTATCAATACTATTATTTATTTCTATTGTATTATTACTTTCGTGTAAGAGCAATTCAAAAGAAATAAAAACTACTACTACGATAATAGCTAAAGATACTGCAATAAATAAAAAAGATTATATTGTAAAAATAGCTTTTGCAACAGGTGGTTGCGAAGGTACTTGCCCATTGGAAGCTTTTCAAATAGATACTTCTTTAAATGTTATCTTTTTTGGAGGGATGCATTCGAAAAAGGAAGGTTTTTATGTAGGTAAAATACAAAAAGAACTTTGGGAGCAACTAATATTAAAAGTTGATAGCTTTTCGCCCTTTCGTTATGATGATAAATATAATAGAGGTTATGATGATTTAATAATGCAGATGGTTTTTTGTTATAAAGATAAAAAGAAAAATATAGTAGGACAAAAACATGATTTGCCCGAAGACTTTATAAAACTCTTTTATTGGATGGATTCCAAATTAAGAAAAGTAAAATTAACAACAATTGATAGTATGCCCAACTTAGAAACAAATATACAGTGTTCGGAACATTATAAAAAGGATAAATTGAAAAAGAAATGAAAGGATGCCAAAAATGTAGTATCTTTGTAAAAAAAATAAGTATAGAAAGAATAGTAAATATTGTGTAATTTTGCATTATGGAAAATAAATATGAAGAATGGTATTTTCAATCAGATTATGATTATGAAACTGCAGTTGACATGTTCAAATCGGGCAGATATATTTACTGTATTTTTATGTGTCATTTATCTCTTGAAAAAGCATTGAAAGGATTATTAGTAAAAAAGACTAATGAGTATCCTTCAAAATCTCATAGTCTGGTTTATTTTGCAGATAAAATAGGTTTAGATCTTTCTGATACAAATTCAGAATTCCTTTTTATGCTAAATAAAATATCTGTTCCTACACGTTATCCAGATGATTTAAGAAAACTAGTAAGTGCATATTCTAAAGAAAAAACAGAATCTATTTTAAAACAAACTAAAGAAATACAAATATGGATAATTCAACAATAAACGAGGTGATTGATTTTTTAAAACAATCTTTAATAAATAATGGCATTCATGTTGATTCAATAGCATTATTTGGTTCGGCAGTTAATGGGACTATGAATGATGATAGTGATATAGATTTGATAATAATTTCATCAGATTTTAATAACTTAGATTTGTTTGAAAGAGCCAAATTAACAATGAAACCTGAAACAGAAACAATGAAAAAATATAAAATACCAATGGATATTCTTAATCTTTCTCCTGAAGAATATAATGAATCAAAATCAAGACTATTTTATCAAAGTAAAATAGTAGCTTAGCACCGTTGTGTTTTTTGAATCGTAAAAAAATAAAAGAAATGAAAAGAATACTTAAAATAATAACTCTAATTATAAGCGGAATTATTATAAGTATAGTTCCTTTTTACTTTTTTTATTTAAAAGATGCAAGAGATAATAAATTGATAAAAGAAGGTGAACTCCTAAAAATAAAAGTTGAGAATTATAAAAAAGAACATCATAAATTACCCGAATCATTACTAGATTTAGGAATTGTTGAAACTATGGAAGGTCCTTTGTATTACCAAAAAAGAGATAGCTTAAACTATATTATATGGTATGGCAAAAGCTTGGGAGAATCCAATACATATCATTCCGATTCACAAAAATGGGAAGACAGAGATAGATAAAAGAAAAAGAATTCTAAAAATATAGTATCTTTTAAAAAAATAACTGAAATAAACCTCAATTCAAATTCCTCCCCTGTAGGGGAGGTTACCTGCCTGCCGGTAGGCAGGGGTGGGGTCAAAAACTATTTTGTCAATATAAGTTTGCCACTATACATTTCGTTTGTCCCTATCGAAAGTCTGTAGAAATAAATACCTGCTTTAAGAGTTCCAGCATTAAAAACCATCTGATGTTCACCCTTAGTTTGCTTGTCGTTGATAAGCGAAGCAACTTCTCTGGAGCTAATATCAAATATCTTTAACCGAACTAGCTTAGGTTCGTTCAACACATACACAAAATTACAAACATCGTTAAAAGGATTCGGATACACCTTAAGAGTACTGCTAACAGCCTTTGGATTATCAATACCATAATTTAATAAATGCACTACATTTGATGGCGCCGAAGTACGACCATAAATACTATAAGTAGCATAATATGCTC
>CAYRBL010000444.1:0-2846 GCA_964422385.1 uncultured Bacteroides sp. | reverse complement strand
TTCCGTTTTTTCCAGTTCAATTACTGCTTCTACATCTTTTGCTTCGTATCCTTGCCACATCTTGTCTGAAAATTCACTGCTCCCTTTCAATCCATCTGTAAGAGTTAGGTCTCCATTGGCGTAATAGTTTCTACTATAAGGATTGCTTACACTTACTTTTTTACCCAAGGCCTTGCTCACAATAATATTTCTTTCGAAAACATCTCCAACTTGCTTTCCATCTAAGAAAGCGGCTGCTTTCATAGTGCCGGATGTACTGAAAACGATAGGTTTTATATATGGCAACGATTTCATTGTTGGTTGCGAACCATCAATTGTGTAATAAAACTTTAAATTAGGCTGACCAGGAACAAAAGTTACAGCAAAAGAGTTGGTAGCTTTATCGTAATCAGTCCTAATGGTGATAGGTTGCGCTTCGTAGCCATAATTTATCCCCATAATGTTCTGTACACTATAATGCTTTTGAACCCGATTATAAAAAGCATCATAACTCTTATTCTGTGGCAACGACCAAAGAGCTTCTGTCATTGCTAGCATACGAGGAAACATCCTGTTATCTATGAGTTCCATTGGTGCTCGCTCGGTCCACATATTACATTCGCCGCCTAAGATATGTTTGCTTTCTTCGGCAGTTAAACTATCAGGAATAGGTTCGAAAGAATACACCTTTTTTAAGTCTAAATTCTTAACATCATAATCAAAATACGCGTGACTTGTTGGTGACATAATAGCATCGTGGCCTGTACGGGCAGCATGTTTCCCTCCTTCGATTCCACGCCACGATTGAACGGTAGCAGCTGGTGCTAAACCACCTTCCAATATTTCGTCCCAACCAATAATGCTCCTGTTTTTAGTTTTAAGGTAGGCTTCAACACGCTTAATGAAATAACTCTGAAGCTCTAATTCATCTTTCAGACCTTCTTTTTTAATTCTTGCCTGACATTTACTACAGTTTTCCCATCTGTATTTAGGTGCTTCATCGCCACCGATGTGTATATATTTAGCAGGGAACAAAGTTATCACTTCATCCAAAACATCCTGCACAAAACGGAAGGTACTATCATTGCCGGCGCAATAAATATCTTTAAAAACACCCCAATTATTCTCAACATTTATAGGCAAACCGGTGCAAGATAAAAAAGGATATGCAGCAATTGCAGCTACAGAATGCCCGGGCATTTCTATCTCCGGAATTACTGTTATGAAATGCTCGGCAGCGTAGGCTACAACTTCTTTAATGTCGGCTTGGGTATAAAAACCGCCATATTTACTACCATCAGCTTCGGTACGCCAAGCACCAATTTCGGTTAGTTTCGGATATTTCTTTATCTCAATACGCCAACCCTGGTCTTCCGTAAGATGCCAGTGCAATCGATTCATCTTATAGTAAGATAAAATATCAATATAGCGTTTTACAAAGTCTTTATCCATAAAATGACGCCCACAATCCAGCAACATTCCCCGCCATTGGAAGCGTGGTTTGTCGGTAATGTACATGCAAGGAATCACCCATTTAACTGTTGAAGCAGCTTTTGTTTTGGCTTCAATTTCTTTTGGCATTAGCTGCCTTAAAGTTTGCAATCCATAAAAGATCCCGGCATAATTTGCAGCTTTAATTGTAATATTATTCTGCTTAATGTCCAGAAAATACCCTTCATCGCCCAATTGAACCGCTCTTTTGTCGATAACTACAGCAATAGATGTCTTTGCTTTTTCATTCATTTTGTTTTCTGGCAAAGCAAATGGCGATGCATTTCTAAACTTGATAACAAAAGACTGAATCGTTTTCTGAAGTTCCACATCGCGGATATCATAATCAATCTCAGTGTTTGCATCAAAAACAAAACTGCCGTTTCCCATCTGAACAACGCTTGGAATTGGTATCAAAGTTGGTGTTTGAGCCATCGTTTTAGTAGTTATTATCCACAAAAAACTTAGTATTATTACAAAAAATAGACTTCTTTTCATTATGATATTATTGGTTTATTAAATTTCTTTCCTACTTTAATTTCCACTTTTCCTCCGAATCCCAATTGGCTCGTATCGTTATCTTATCGGGATAATAAATAACCTTTTCGGGCTGTATTTTCTTCAAATATTTCCCAGTATCCCATTTACCATTCTTATTTTCATCTAAAATTGCTTTAATAAGATAAGCACCCGGCTTCAGATTTGAATATTTTACCTTGGTATTTTTAGTAATTATCCGTTGGTCAACTAATTCTTCATTCTCCGTTAGCAGTTGCAGAATGTAGGGAACGGCAAAAGTGTCGGCCGATACATTCAAAGTAAGGTTGCTTAAATCTTCGGGAGTGTTAGTCCTAAAAATTATCGACAAACTATCATTAAACATCCCAAGTATATCTGAAATAGTCGAGTCAGCTATGTAAAGTTTGTAATCCAAACCTTGTTTAAGCGTTTTATTTATCCTGATTTTCCTATGAATACTATCACTAAAGGTATACGAAGGATAGGTAGTGTCTTTCTCCTCAATCAGCACAATGCTCTTAGGTTTAATAGTCTTAAGAGGATTTGGCAAAGTGACATTAATCGTATTAAAATAGTCGAAAACACTCGGAGTATTTGTTGTAAGTATGATTTTAGGCAATGGCGCTACCTTATTTTTGATTGTCAAACGCTGTCGATACTTTAAATTTATAGTGTCGAGAATCTTGTTATTATCTTTTATAATATATTTTATACTATCCACCGACTTATCTATAAACCAAACCACAAGCGTATCATTCGTCCGGTTCATTTCCTCTATTTGCATCGCTTTATCCCTGCTCGCAGGCTCTGTTATCAGCTCCAAATTCTTGGTAGGATACCTAAAAGTAAGCATCATT
>CAYRBL010000443.1:0-2854 GCA_964422385.1 uncultured Bacteroides sp. | reverse complement strand
TATATTAATGCTGTGGATATTGCTGCAGTTAACAATCCAGTAATTAATCCAAAAATTATAGAATCTTTTTTAAACATTCCAATCATAATTATTAAGTTTATTAATTGCATGATGCGCTGTAAAATCAAAATGATGAGGAACTACCGCAATATAATTATTTTCCAGAGCCCATATATCAGTATCTTCTCCCTGATCTAAATGTTTGAACTCTCCTGTGAGCCAATAATAATCTCTTCCATGAGGGTCTTTTCGGGCATCAAATACCTCATCCCAGAAAGCTTTTGCCTGTCGACAAATCTTAATGCCTCTAGGAGCTGAACCATTAAATTTAGGAAAATTTACATTTAAACAAGTGTCTTTTGGCAAACCATTTTCTAAAACATTATTTACAACCTTCTCAATATAAGAATCTACATGGCTAAAATCAGCATTCCACGAATAATCATCTAATGAAAAACCAATAGCAGTAACTCCTTCGATAGCTCCCTCGAAAACAGCAGCCATCGTACCTGAATAAATAACATTTATAGATGCATTTGAACCGTGATTAATCCCTGAAACAATTAAATCAGGATTCCCATGAAGGATTGCTTTCTCAGCAAGCTTAACACAGTCAACAGGAGTGCCATTACATGTATATTCTTCGTAACCTTCTTCGATTACAATAGTTTTTAAACGCAATGGAGTTGCAACTGTGATAGCATGTCCCATACCTGATTGAGGCTTGTCGGGAGCTACTACAATTATATCTCCAAATTTACGCATTACAGATATAAGTTTCCTGATACCAGGAGCGTTAATGCTGTCGTCGTTTGTGATTAATATCTTTGGTCGATTCATTATTTTCTTTAATTCTTTTATTAATATATTTCGGTTACTCCACCTGATATTACAAATTTCATTACTTCAGTTGGTGAAGCGTTTACAGGTGAAATGTTTTCGACAGGAATTACATATAAAGCTCCCGAATACCCAAATGAGAAAGGGAAATATACTGCTACGTGTTCTTTATCAATTCCTAATTGTGATAAATCTCTTTGTGTTACGAAACCTATTCTTTGGATGTCCGATTCTTTATTTATTTTTACCAAAACAGGTTCCGAGAATTTCTTTTTTTGCCCAACAAAAGCTTGTAATAAGTCCTTAATAGAGGTGTATATGATTTTTATAAAAGGAGTTTTATCTAAAGTTGAATCAATAAAAGAGATGAGTGGGCGTGATATTAATGATTTACCGAAATAACCGATTACAGTTATCAAAGCAAACATCATTACGATTCCTAATCCGGGAATGCTTGTGTGAAACAAGGTTTGGATAGCATTTTTTGTTAATCCATTTAAGAAATCAAAGGCCAGATATATGAAAAATATCGTTGCACCTAAGGGGGTTGTATATAATAAACCTTGCCAAAAATAACTCAGAATTGGTTTCGAATATTTACTAAATCCAGTACTCATATTTATATATTGTAAGATTGCAAAATTACGAATTTTAAATGAAACCTTGTTGGGTTAATTTAAATTAATCTAAAATAAAAGCTTAACGTACCCAATTACTGATGACTTCGGTTGAAAATAGTTCTTCTGTTTTATCCCTTAATTCAGCTATTGTAGCTGTATGTGTGATGCTTTCGAACACTTTTTCGCTATAGACAAATCGTATACAGAAGTATTTCCAATAATCTTTCATTTTATATAAAGTGGGGAGTTCGTTTTTAGTTAATAAGAGCTCGTTTAAAAGATCAGTTATGAATAAATAAAACTTCTCAACAGCTTCTTCGTGCGTATACTTATAATTATTTTTAATTATTTGAGGTAAAAATGGATTGTGAATAATACCTCTTCCAATCATCCATTTATTTATTTTAGGATAATTATTTATTTTATCAGAAAAATCGCTAAGAGTATTAATGTCGCCATTGTATATAATATCGTGCTTAGTATGCTTAATAATATCATTGAAAACATTAAGGTACAAATCGCCTTCATACATCTGTATTCCCAAGCGAGGATGTATGCAAACGTTGGTTAACGGATATTTGTTCAGCACTTCCATTACTTTGTACACCTCGTAAGTGCTGCTATAACCCAGACGAATCTTTACTGATAATTTATTTTTAATGTTAGGAATTATTTTACCTAAAAGCTCATCTAATAAATCAGGATATGGCAACATACCTGATCCTCTTTTTTTATTTGCAATCTTTTTAATAGGGCAACCCAGGTTCCAGTTAATTTCATCATAACCCATATTATAAATATAATTAGCCATTTGAATAAACAAATCAGGATCATTACCTAAAATTTGAGGGATAATTGGAACAGAATGATTATTTTCGATAAAAAGATCTTTAACACGGCGAGGATTTATTTTTTCACCAGTATTTAAAGAAACAAAAGGGCTGATAGCCCAGTCGATTCCACTGAAATGTCGGGCATAAACATTCCTAAAAGCATATTCGGTGAAGCCGTGTAAAGGGGCTAATATTATTTGATGGTTGTGTGTGTTCATTGATTTTGCAAAGATACGAAAAAAAAGGATGTAAAGCACTTGGATTTCTATCCATATTATAGAAAGGTAAAAAATCTTATTATAAATTTAATTTAAAAAGCATAGAATTTCAAAATTACCCCATTTGCATCTGCTAATACCCCATTTTATCCATCGAATGCACCATTTTATCCATCGAATGACCTATTTGCTTCATCGAATGCTCCATTTGCTTCATCGAATGCTCCATTTGCTTCATCGAATGACTCATTTGCTTCATCGAATGTTCCATTTGCTTCATCGAATGTTCCATTTGCTTCATCGAATGACCCATTTGCTTCATCGAATGCTCCATTTGATGAAG
>CAYRBL010000442.1:0-2873 GCA_964422385.1 uncultured Bacteroides sp. | reverse complement strand
GATAGCTTCAGGTGACTGGAGTTCAGACGTGTGCTCTTCCGATCTTTGAAAAGAAGACAAATTATTTGTCGTACTTTGCATGGTTTACTGCAATAATTAATTTTGGGTTAAACTATTTATTTATCCCAAAATTTGGCGCTGTAGGCTCAGCATTTGCAACATTGATATCTTATATAGTGTTAACGGGAGGATATTATTTAGTGATGAGAAGGATTCATCCGATTAAAACAGAATACAAAAAGATGCTTTCAATATTACTTTCAATTTTATTATCGTTATTATTTCTTTACTTTTTGAATAAACAGGAATGGAGTTTTTACGTTATATTATACAAAGTTCTATTTTTAGCATTAGTCATTATTGCATTGTTTGTAACTAATGTAATAAACATACAACAATTAAAAAAATTATGGGGAAAGTTCAGCAAAAGGTCGTTATAACAGGAGCAGGTGGTTTTCTTGGGAAATATTTGGCTTCCTATTTGGCATCTCAAGGTGATAAAGTATATGCTTTAACATTATATGATCCATCTGATGATGATAAGAAAATGTTCTTTTCTTCCGAAAATATTGTTCTTGTTAAGAAGGATATTGCTAAGGATGGTTTTGATGATTTGCCTAATGATATAGATGTAGTTATAGCTCTTGCACAATCTCCTTTCTTCAGAGAATTTCCTGATAAAGCCAAAGATATTTTTGATGTAAATGTTGCTGCCTTTGCGCAGATTCTTCAATGGGCAAACAGGATTAAGGTTAAGAAGTTTGTGTATGCATCCTCTGGTGGTGTTTATAATGACCCACTTGCAAAGGAATATAAAGAGGATGATGTTATTAATCCTAACATTTCTAAAGGATATTATCAGGGAAGTAAGTTATGTGGAGAGATCTTATTTCAGAACTATTATTCTTTCTTTGAAACTTCAATCATATTAAGGCCTTTCTTTATTTATGGGAAGACTCAAAATAAAGATATGTTTGTTGCCAGAATCATTGATTCTGTTCTTAATGGGAAAGAAATCTTTCTGCAGGGGAAAGAAGGCTTACTTGTAAATCCTGTATATGTAGAGGATGTCGTAAAGGTTATTGTAAAAGCTTTGGAGTTGACGAACAATCATATTATAAATGTTGGTGGTCCTGATGTTATTTCTTTAAAAGAAATTGCTGAGGTAATTAGTAAACGAGTTCAGAAGGCTCCTGTTTATAAATATGTAGATGCTCCTCCAACTGATTGTGTTGGGAACATTGACAAGTTGAAGAAGCTTTTCGATATTGAACTTACTTCTTTTGCAAAGGGTATTGATTTAACTGTTGATACAATATAAATGAAAATACTACATCTACCATATTCTACAGGAGGCAATAGCTGGGGTTTAGCTTGTGGTGAAAGGGCTATTGGGCTTGACTCAAAGGTGCTTACAATTGATAAGAACTGGCTTAATTACCCTACGGATATTTGCCTGAATATTGATGTAAAGGAAAGGTATAAGTTACCTTATAACATTATCAAACTGTTTAATGCCTTCCTTAAGGTGAGGAATAAGTATGATGTTTTTCATTTCAATTCGGGTGCGAGTTTGATTGACTTTTCCCGCTATAAGATGCCTCTGTTTGAGCTTCCTTATTATCCAAAAGACAAGAAGATTATCTTTACCTATAATGGTTGCGATATTCGTCAGAAATATCCTACTATGAAGAGAGTAACTTTTGCGGCTTGCCACGAAAAGGAATGCTATAGTGGTGTGTGTAACAGTGGTAAGATTGATGAAATAAGAAGGCAGAAGATTAAGATTGTGGAGAAGTATGCGCATCATATCTTTGCTCTTAACCCCGACCTTCTGTATTTTCTTCCCGAAAAGGCTACATTTCTTCCTTATACTGTTGCTAGATGGGAGGAAATTGAGAGAGTTGACAAGCCTATTGATAATGTCATCAATATTGTGCATTCGCCTACAAATAGAGTTACTAAGGGTTCTAAGTTTATTATTGATGCTGTAACTGAGCTTCAAAAAAAATATACGAACATCAATCTGATTATGGTTGAGAAGATGCCCCATAACGAGGCTCTTGAAGTATATAGAAATGCTCACATTATCATTGATCAGGTGTTGATTGGCTGGTATGGCGGCTTTGCTGTTGAAGCGATGAAGATGGGTAAACCTGTTGGTGTGTTCATTCGCGAAGAAGACCTTAAGTTTTTACCTGATGGAATGGCTAAGGACTTGAAGGATGCTGTTATTAACATGAATCCTTTTACGATTAAAGATACACTTGAACTCTATCTTCAGAATCCTTCTTTGTTGAAACAAAAGAGTGAGGCTTCTCTTGCTTATGTCAATAAGTGGCATGATCCTAAATACATTGCAGGTATTACAAAATCTGTTTACGAATCATAGAATCTTATGTGTGGCATTGGTGGTATATTTAATCTGAATCATAAGCCTGTTGATGTTGATAAACTCAATAGGATGGCAAAGATTATCAGGCATCGGGGGCCTGATGATGAGGGTTACCTACTTATTAATTCCGATAGGAAAGTGGTAAGGCATTGCTTTGGCGAAGATACTATTACCGAACTTCAGGCTACTACTGCGCCTCTTGATAACGATTTTCAGGCTAATATTGGTCTTGCTTTCCGTCGTCTTTCGATTATTGATTTGAGTGCTAAAGGGCATCAGCCGATGAGTAACGAGGACAAGTCGTTATGGATTACTTTTAACGGTGAGATTTATAATTATATTGAGTTAAGAGAAGAGCTTAAGCAAGCTGGTCATATTTTTTACACTAAGACCGATACTGAGGTCATTCTTAAGGCTTACAAGGAATGGGGTGTTAATTGTCTCAACCGTTTTAACGGGATGTGGTCTTTTGCGCTTT
>CAYRBL010000441.1:0-2873 GCA_964422385.1 uncultured Bacteroides sp. | reverse complement strand
CGAACTGTTCGGAAGAAGATCATCAGAAAAACAGACGAACCGAGTTTAAGATAATAAAAATGTAATTTGTATTAATAAATATTGAGGTAGAAGAAGTTTAAACGTTGGTTTTTACTTCTTCTTTCTTTTTGTGTACCAAAATTTTAAGCATGCTTTTTAACTCAATTAATTTTGTTATTTTCTTGCCGATTGTATTTTTCCTTTATTGGTTTGTATCGAAGGGAAATCTAAAGCTGCAGAATTTTACTCTGTTGTTATCCAGCTACTTCTTTTATGCGTGTTGGGATTATCGTTTTCTTTTTCTATTGGTTTTTTCTACATTTCTTGATTATTATACAGGACAAAAGATTGGTGAGGTTAAATCTATTCATTCAAAGCGATTTTGGCTTTGGCTAAGCATTATAGTAAATCTTGGTTTTTTAGGCGTTTTCAAATACTACAACTTTTTTGCAGCCTCCTTTCAAGTGGGATTAGCAGCTTTAGGATTAAAAACAGATTTAGGCTCCATTTCAGTAATTTTGCCTGTCGGAATTTCTTTCTATACTTTTCATGGACTATCTTATGTGATTGATATTTATAAGAATAAAATTAAGTCGGAATCAAATTTCATCGACTACTCAGTCTTTGTAAGTTTTTTTCCTCTTCTCGTTGCGGGTCCAATTGAAAGAGCAACTCATTTGTTGCCTCAGATTAAGTCAAAAAGATCGTTTAATTATTCAGTTGGAGTAGATGGTCTGCGTCAAATTTTATGGGGGCTGTTTAAGAAAATTGTGATAGCAGACAATTGTGCTGAATTTGCAAATACGATTTTCAATCATTCTTCCGTTTATTCCGGTACAACTCTTTTGATGGGAGCGCTCTTTTTTACCGTTCAAATATATTGTGATTTCTCAGGATATTCTGATATTGCTATAGGAACTGCTCGACTGTTTGGAATCGAATTACTTCGAAATTTTGCATTTCCATATTTCTCTCGAGATATTGCTGAGTTTTGGAGAAGATGGCATATTTCATTATCTTCGTGGTTTAAGGATTATCTTTATATACCACTCGGCGGTAGCAGAGGTGGAATGTGGATGAAAATTAGAAATACGTTTGCGATATTTATTGTCAGTGGTTTTTGGCACGGTGCAAACTGGACATTTGTAATCTGGGGTTTCCTGAATGCATTGTATATCATGCCCTCCATTGTGCTAAATACCCACCGTAACAACCTTAATATTGTTGCAAGTGGAAAATATTTACCATCAATAAAAGAATTTTTTTCAATTGTGTTTACTTTTAGTTTGACCGTATTTGCCTGGATTTTTTTTCGTGCAAATAATCTTCGACATGCTTTAAGTTTTATAAAAGGTATGTTTATAGGGCTTTTCCATAAATACCCCTATATTGAGACATTTAACTTTGTAAAAGTGAATATAGGTTATTCTATACCAATATTAATATTCCTATTTATATTAACTGAATGGGTTGGCAGAGAACAACAATATGCAATAGCTCATTTAGGAAATAAATGGAAGCGCCCATATAGATATATCATGTATTATGCAATTGTTATAGCATTATATTGGTTTTCTGGAAAAGAACAACAATTTATTTATTTTCAATTTTAATAACTGATGATGAAGAAATTTGTAATTAAAACTTTGTTGTTTTTATTACCATTAATCGCACTTAATTTATTTACTTTTGAATTTTATAGTAGAGCTCTTGGTCCTGATTTATTAAGATTAGGATATATTATTAATCTATTTCCAGATTATCATAGTGTTTTTTCAAAAGAGTACAAGACTAAAATTAAATATAGCCAGATTTCAGAAAACCCTAAGGATAGGAATTTTAAGGTTTTGACGATTGGGGATTCTTTCTCTGAACAGTCTGGATCTGGGTATAAGAATTATTTAGCTCAAAATAATGATATTAAAGTATTACATATCGATAGATTCTTATCAGGCAATCAAATTCAAACCTTATATGCTTTGTTGAATGGCGACTTCTTTGAAAAGTATCATTTTGAATATGTAATTCTACAAAATGTAGAACGGCATTATATCGATTGTATTGAGGGTATTGATGTAAAAAAAGTATATAATACAAAAGAATTAATTGATTCAGTCAATGCAAAGAAGAATCCAAAAATAGTAGATACTAGTTTTAAGTTTCCGTCAAAGAGTATTTTAATATTTCCCTATTATACCTATCAATATTATTCAACAGACAGTTATTTATTTGATGAAGAAGTCTACAAAACAAATATTTCACGAAATCTTTTTTCTGTAGGTAATAAGACCTTACTTTTTTATTCTTATGATCTTGTTGGAACTAAAAATAATAATGAGTATATGAATGTTTATAATTTGAATCTTATTCTAAATGATTTAAGCAATTTACTAAAGAATAAAGGTGTAAAATTAATTGTATTACCTTCTCCAGATAAATATGATATTTACTATGAATACATAGTTGATAAAAAAGGATTTCCAAAACCAATGTTTTTTGAACGACTACAAAAAATGCAGAAAAACTACATATATATTGACAGTAAGAAAGTATTATCAAATGCGTTAAATAAAAAAAAGGACATTTATTACTATGATGATACACATTGGTCTCCATGGGCATCTAAGTATATAGCAACTGAAATAGAAAAGTATATTAAATAATGTATTTCGTCATTACAATTGGTTTTTCATAATAATTTTTATTTAAACGACGCGATAGGTTATTCAGAGTTTTCTTTATTTATGGACTATTAAGGTTCGATTCTTATGTATTTATTGTATAAATTTGTAGGTGAAAACATATTTTTCGCTGTAAAGCTATGCTACTGAATTTGGATTACCTTTGAATTTTATTTGATTGATGTTGGCTTC
>CAYRBL010000440.1:0-2874 GCA_964422385.1 uncultured Bacteroides sp. | reverse complement strand
ACAGGGATCAGGCTACGCAAGACTTAGGAAAGCATGAAATTTTATATGCAATCTATCCGCATGCCAATTCATGGCAAGCTGCTTCTTCTAACTGGGAAGCTGCTAAATTAAATCAACCTTTGTTGGCTTTTCAGACTTATTCGCATCCAGGTAATATGGGTAAAACTATTTCTTTTGTAAAAATAAGTAATCCGGATGTGATGGTAAAAGCTGTTAAAAAAGCAGAGAATTCGGATGAGATTATTATAAGAGTTTTTGAAACCAAAGGCCTCAATGCTTCAAATATTGAACTGGCTTTGCCTACTCAGATTATTTCTGCGAATGAGGTAAACGGACAGGAGAAAGTTCTTTCGCAATTAAAGATTACAGATGGTAAATTGTATTTCGACATCACTGCTTATCATCCTAAAACTTTTGCTTTGAAAATTGCCGCTCCAAAAGTTCGCAATATAAAAACTACTACTATTTGTATGAATTTACCTTACAATTTAGATGTTTTTAGTTATGATAAAAAACCTGATGGTGCTTTCGATAAAACTTCTTCAACATACCCTTCCGAATTATTGCCTGACACTATAATTAGTGAAGGAATTCCTTTTAAATTGGGTGATAAAACCGACAAAGCTCTAAATGCAGTTGCTTGTAACGGACAGACGATAAAGCTTCCCGAAGGTTTTCATAGTAATGTCTATATTCTTGCAGCAGCCGATGAAGATACCGAAGGAACCTTTGAACTGGATGAAAAGTCAGCAAAAATTAAGGTGCAAAACTGGTGTGGTTTTATTGGGCAATGGGACAAGCGCAATTGGGAAGGTTATAATAAAATGGAAGCAGATTACAACTGGAGCAGCACTAAATTTACAGGTCTAACTCCAGGTTTTGTGAAACAAGATAATGTTGCTTTTTTTACTACACATAAACATCTTGCCGATGGCAAAAATGATGCTTATTCTTATGCATATCTTTACAAGTATAAAATAAATTTGAAATTGGGGGCACAATCAATAAAACTTCCAACGAATGATAAAATAAAAATACTTGCAATAACTGTTGTAGATAATACAGGCGATCAAACAACTCCGGCAATTAATCTTTTCGACACTTTGAATGTAGCAAGCTCCGAATACAAGCGTTTTCAGTTGGCGGCTAATCCAATTTATGCTCCTGCTTCTTGCGTTATCGAAGATAAACCGATGAACATTACAATTAGCACCAACGAACAGAATGTGCAGATCAGATACACATTGGACCAATCGGAACCTACGATGGATTCTAAATTATTTACCAAACCTATAACTATTAATAAACCTACAACTATTAATGCTGCAATTTTTAGAGATGGTATAAAAATTAGTAATAATACGGCTTCGAGATACTATCATAAGTTGATTCCTGTTAAAAATATTACGTTGGTGA
The DNA here is from genome assembly GCA_964422385.1 of uncultured Bacteroides sp. GTDB lineage: Bacteria > Bacteroidota > Bacteroidia > Bacteroidales > JACABE01 > JBAXLO01. Next base: position 1,458 of record CAYRBL010000440.1, on the reverse strand, counting down.
ATCCTTTTTCAAAAAAATATCTTCCCGAAAATGGAGCAAATGTTTTAATTGATCAAAAAAGAGGCTCAGACTATCACACAGACGGAAGATGGTTAGGTTTTGAAGTGAATGACCTCGAAGCAGTCTTGGAATTCAATGACAAAGCCGACGTAAGTAAAATTACTGTTGGAATGTTGAGCAATCCTGTTTCGTGGATATTTTTACCGCTTTCTATCGAAATTAGTACTTCGGAGGATGGTAAAAACTTTACATTAATTACTACTAAAAAATATAGCGAACCAAGCGAAAGTATGACTGCTTCTATCGAGGATTTATATGTAGAATTTAAAAAAATCAATACAAAATTTATTAAAGTTAAGGTTAAAAATGTTGCAAAATGTCCTGAATGGCATCGCGGCAAAGGAGGCAAGGCTTGGCTGTTTGCTGATGAAATTTTTGTTGAATAACTCGATTTATAAACTATTTTTGGTATGAAAAAAAGTATTTTTTATTCTCTTTTTCTTGTTATTCTTTTCTCCTGTTCTTCGGCTCAAAAGCCAAAAGAACTTTTTTTAAAAAGTGTGCACAAAGGAGAGATTATTGATAATGTTACCTGCAAGACTGCACCTGATCAGAGCTATTGTTTGTATCTGCCCTCAACATATAGTTTAGATAAAGTTTATCCTGTAATTTATGCCTTCGATCCGCATGGGGATGGGCATTTGCCTGTTGCTTTGATGAAAAATCAGGCCGAAAAACTGGGTTATATCCTTATTGGTTCCAATAATAGTAAAAATGGTTTAGGGCCTCAGGATATAAATTATATTGTGAGTTCGATGCTCTATGATAGCAAGCAAAAACTGACGATTGACAGCACGCGTATTTATTTAGTTGGTTTTAGTGGTGGGGCTCGTATTGCTTGCGGTATTGCTCAATCTTTTGTGGGTATTAATGGCGTTATAGCTTGTTCTGGCGGTTTTCAGTTTCAGAATACAGCTCCGGGCTTTAATTTTATTGGCATCACTGCTACTAAAGATATGAATTATCTTGAGATGAAAAAACTCAACGATAATCTGGAGAAAATAAATGCACCTTGTCAGTTTTTTGTGGGCAATGGCAAGCACGAATGGCCTTCGGAAGCTATTATTGATGAAGCCATGAATATGCTCGAGCTTTATGCAATGAAAAATAAATTAACTCCAGTTAAAACTGATTTTATTAATGCTTTTTTATTTAATAATGTAAAATATGCTGAGAATTTAAAGCAAAATACTTCGATAGATAGTTTGATGAAAGCGCATGCAATCTTAAAAAGAACTCTTCGTATTTTAACAGATTTAACTGATGTTCCGAACCTGAAAACAGCTTTTAACACTTTAAATCTTAAACCCGAAGTTCAGGCTTATTTAAAAGAGCAAGCAACCTTGGAAATCTTAGAAGCGCAAAAACAAAAAGAGTTTCAAGCTGCCTGGGAAACTA
>CAYRBL010000439.1:0-2892 GCA_964422385.1 uncultured Bacteroides sp. | reverse complement strand
TAAAACTATAAGGTATGCTTGCAGGATCTATATTTCTAAATAGATTACCTTTTGATGGGATAATATTATAATTTGGATAATCTATGTAATCACTACTTAAAACTTCTACTTTCATTTCAGCATCATCAGGGATAATTACCGAAGAAGTTAGCTTAAGAAGATCAGGGTTGCCTGCGTTTAATAAAGAAGCACCTCCACCCAAAGATATATTTTTAAAGGTAGTTCCATTATAACTTATATCGCTCGTCGAGAAGCCTTCGAAAGCAAACTGTACAGTTGTAGTTTCAATATTTGAAGAAACTAAAACAACACTAGCTGCCTTCGGACTTGCTGATTTAATGCTTACCCAGTTAGAAGCTCTTAAATTTGCAAAGCAAATAAGAGTTATAGCAATTAAAAGAATTCTTTTCATTATGTTTTTTTATTTTGTAATAACAAATTTTCTGGTAATAACAGTATCGTTCATAAGCATAGTGCAATAATATATACCCTTATCTAAATTCGAAACATTAATTTCTTTAGAATAGATACCTGCAAAAGCATTTGCTTTATCATAAGTATAAACACATTGCCCAGTTGTATTAAATATTTTGAAAGAAGTATTACTAACTTTATTTAATTTATAAATAAGATTAATATTATCTTTGGCAGGATTTGGGAAAAGATTAAAATCAGAAGTTTTTTCACTTAAATTGCCATAATTAATACCCAAAACAGATTGGATTGCAGGGAAAGTTACATTATCAATCCAAGCGCAGTCGCTTCCACCAATCGAATTTAAATCTTTATTATAAGTCCAGGTAAAAATATGTGTACCAGCTTGAACAGGATATGCAAACCTAAACCAACTTTTCTCACCATCCCATACATCCATTTCTGCACCATCAATTAAAAATTGGAGATTATCATATCCGGCACTTCCGCTTGGGTCGTATTCGCAGGACACTTTACGATAAAAAGAAATTGTATCGTCTGATAAAACATTTACTGTAATACTTAAAGAAGTGCTTTGGTTGTTCGAAATTACTCCTGATCTTGCACTGTACAATCCCGGAGTACAAGAGGTATCATTGATAATATACCAAGGATTTGTTCCTGTGGTATCCCAATTATATTTAGTAAAATTATGTGTTTCGAAATCTTCAGCTGTTAAACCAAGGCTTAAATAAGAAGTCTTCTGAACAGTATAAGGATTCGATGCAGCATTTAATGTTAAATCGTATAAATTTCCTGTGGTAGCAGTACTGTTTGCAGTAATTGTAAAACTAATATTAGAGCTTGCACCCGGAAGCAAAGTATTTAAGTTAACATTAGGATTTGTAATATTAATAAATCCGGTAGATGTGCTTAAAGTTGCTGTAGTATTAGCTGCCTTACTATGCCCTATATTACTAACTTTAAAAGTTGCAATTGCAGTTTCACCTGGATCTAATCTGCCATTATGGTTTCCTGTTGCATTATCGTCAATCGAAACATAAGTAGCCTGCAATAATGGTGCATTTAAAGTAACATTATAGGTATAATTCCAACTATTGCCCGATTGATCGCTAATATTAATATTAAAACTAACTATATGTTGATCGGGAACAAAATTCTTTACAGTAAAAGCAAAAGCACTATCAATATTTTTAGTATTCTGAGAAGTTATCAAACCAAATGTTTTTACACTATCCACTAAGCTTATATAAGGATCGCCGGTAGTAAGAATAGCTTTTACAGTTGTGTCGTTGCTATTGCCAACATTCTTTAAATTTACATTAATTTTAATCAACTCACTGAAATCGGCAAGGCTATTATGGTTCCCATTTTGATCCGTCATCTGAGTATTATTTAAAATAATATAAGCCCCTTGTGGAGAAGCCACCATTATTGAGTCAATAATAGGTTGTCTGTTCTGTTTTGTTATAACAATATTAACATAACCAGGATTAACTATCGGGTTTAAATTTACAGTAACATTTCCCATCGAATCTGCAAGTGCTGCACCATATAAAGTACTATCTCTCGAAATACCTACATAAGCGTAAGGTTCGGTAGTAAGCGTATATAAAGAAGATCCTAAAGGTAATAACGGACTATAACTTGCACTCATCACCAATGGTATTTTAAAATAAGGCATCAATGAAGGATCTCCCATCAAATGGTAAATTTCCCAATAATAATGAAAAGAACTTGGCGAGCCAATAGTAACAGCAAGGTTGCCCGCTTGTACCATTTGCCCTTGCGAAACATACCATTGTGCAAAAGGTTCAGCGTGTGTGTGCATCACTCTATCAAAAGCGCCAAGATTTACCGGATTATAAACCGGATTTACTGCTACAGCCTTTACTCCGCAAGCCCAATAATAATCTTCATCCCAATAAGTACTGTTCGAACCACCAATATAACCAATGGCTCCCTTATGATATGCTCTTAGTAAAGCTTCCCCAAAACAAACAGCATCATCAAATTTATTAGTAAGGCAACAATTGCCTATCATAAGAGGATATCTATTTATATTTTGCAAATTTGCTACATCCGATACCTGAAACGATGGATCAGCCCAGCCACTCGAACTACCGTGTGCTGTATAATTAGCAAAACCAACACCAGTACTTACATTTTGTATAACCTGTGATGATGTTGAGGTATTTGTTGGATATAAATATGTATGTGGCACAAATCCTGAAGCAGTATTATAATAGGTGCTCGTCATATAATTTATCTGCCCATTTCCATTTATTGGACCATAAGTAGGATCTGAACCAGCTATTAAAACCACATCATTTAAATAAGATTTATCAGGCATTTCGCAGCGTTCATACTGTAAAGTTTTTTCTATTTGTGAGGCTAATTCAGCTGTTGTGGTTGCCGAAAATCTTCCATAATATACCTCTGGTAAAAAATCTCCTG
>CAYRBL010000438.1:0-2892 GCA_964422385.1 uncultured Bacteroides sp. | reverse complement strand
AAAAATAGGCAATTTTTTAGTATCTTTGCAGCGCAATATCCATGGGGCTGACCGGTTTTGACAGCAAGAAAGTGGGATTGTAAGCATGCCGAGCGTGGTAAGAGTGGCTCGATAATCCCATGTTACAAAGCCAATAAACGGCGACAATTATAACTACGCATTAGCAGCTTAATTTAGAATTAGGCAGCTTGCTGTTCCCCGAAAAGCTTCGCTTAACGGCGTTTCGTCAGGAGCATAATAAATGTTGAGATAGTTCTTGTAAGGCTTCGAAGCAAGAATGAAATTAAGAAGATAAGGTTGGTGTTGGATTGCCTTCTTCCTGCATCAATTCGAAAACTAATAGAAGGATAAGCATGTAGAAAGCAGTTTTGCTGCTTGTTTGGACCAGGGTTCGACTCCCTGCAGCTCCACTTCAATGTGGTAACAAGTTTATATTTAGATGCTTACAGTAGAAAAATTTCTATTAAATTAAATGAAAAGTTTTCTATTGTAAGTTCTAAATAGAAAAATAACTGATCATTTTTTTTTGGTGTTGAATTACACAATAATTAAAATGAAATGTTATGAATGAAAAGTTAGCAACTACTCCTGTAGTAAAAATCTCCAAAGGTGTTTGGTTTATTTATTTCTCAGTTCGAAATCCAAAAACTGATAAAATGGTACCTTTTAAAAAAACTGTAGGGTTTAAAGCATGTAAAAATGATGAAGAGAGAGTATTATTAGGTAAAAAGCTTATTGCTGAATATACATTTAAACTTAGATCCGGATGGTCTCCATTATTTAACGTTGAAACTGCAATATATTCAGATCAACTCGAATATAAGAATCTTTCAGATCGTTTTCAAAAATTTCGTAAAGCTTCAAAGAATACACGTTTTTTTATTAATGAGTATCTTTCTTTAAAAAGACAAGGTTTGAAAGATAAAACTTACTCTACATACGTAAGTAAACTTAGAATATTTTGTAATTGGCTTGAAAATAAAGGCTACGAAGATTATGATATTTCGGAGATCAATAATAAGATTATAATTAAGTTTTTCACTCATCTAAACATAGATCGAAAATTAGATAAACTAAGTGTAGAAAAGTATGTGCAGATAATAAGAGATTATTTTTCATTCATAAAAAACAAAAATCATATTTCAGTAAATCCTATTTTTGACATTGTAATTCCTCCAAAAACTAAAGATATGGCTGCACGACCAATTGAAGATAGAGATTTAAAATTGCTTCTTAATACAATAATTGATAAAGATCCGCAATTGTATATGGCATGTATGTTTGTATATTATTTAGCAATTAGACCTGGCCAGGAGTTAAGATTACTTAAAATCAAAGATATTAATTTGTATAACAATACTGTAATTGTTAGTGATGAGACAGCAAAGACTACTAGAAGATCTATTGACATGTCAGATGATTTAGTTGAATTATGTAAGACTAATAATATTCAGTTATTTAATAGAGAGTTTTATGTTTTTGGTCGTTCAAGGGTTCCTGGGTTAACAGAATTAGGAAAAAACACTTTAAGAAATCGGTTTAATAAATATAGGGATGACCTCGGATTACCTAAAACTTATAAGTTTTACTCTATGAAGCATACAAGTGCAGGCAAATTGTTAGAAGATGGTAGAACCCTTGAAGAAATTAAGTCCCATTTTGGACATAAATCTATTGAGACAACAGATCGTTATACCAAACGTCATTTTGGACAAAGAAATAAGAATATAATTAATAATTTCCCAAAACCCTTTAATAATTTAAAATAACAGCTTAAAAACAGTAGTTAAAAGCAAAATCTATAGTTGTTAGTTTTTTGACCTTACCTCAATCTTAACCCATATGAGGTCGCTTAAGGACAAAAGTAGAGTGATTAAGAAAGCTTTCATTATTTATTCTGAAGGTGATTCATTTATTTTATCTCATAAATTGGGATGAACTTTATTTTTTGTATCACATATATATGTTAGTTAAAATATAAATCACTTTAATATGGTATTGCTAAATGCTTTTCTTTATCGTTATTCTGCATTTTTCAAAGTAAAAAAATTAATTATATACACTCTATTTTATTTGTTAAAAGTAGGGTGCTTTTAGATAAAAAAAGCTGATAACATTGCGGATATCGGCTTCACAATTTTTTTTATTTTACTTACTAAAGACACGATTTCAAAAGTACTCTTTATTTACTTATCAGAATTTAACCCAGAGGGCACATAAGTGATTGCATCATAAATTATTAGAGTAGAAAGAAATTTACTTATAAAAATTTAGAAATGTAAGCTCTGATAGACTGAAGAATAATTTCCTTCCATTTGTTTAGAATAAAAAAGCCTGTGAGCTATCCCACAGGCTTTTAAAGTTTAAATAAAGTATATAATCAAATTAATCCCTACTCTTCTTCCATGTATTAATAGAAAAAGGTAAATACAGTGGACAAAAATTGATTAAGCTGGTAATTAAAAGTATACTTGCAAAAATCAAAAAGATGATTCCTAATGTTCCTGATATTACATTTGTAAAATACAGAACAGCTATTATGACTGCTATCAGTATTCTGATAACTTTGTCAATTATTCCTACGTTTCTTTTCATTTTGATAATTTTTAAATTTAAACACTATTAATAAACTTTAGTTCAATAACTAAAACTGATTCTAATAATTTTCAATTTATCTATATTACATAAACAAAGGTATAGAAAAAGACATTGCATGTATAAATTTAGAGAGTGTAAACAAAAACGCAAGTTTCATTAAGGTAATAGATTTATAATTAAGTCAAACAATTTAATCATCATATATAATTAGAATTCTAAGTACTAAAAAATAAATGTAAAGATTATCAATACAGCTAAAATCAAACCTGTAAGCACAGCCAGCAAACCAAATAC
>CAYRBL010000437.1:0-2904 GCA_964422385.1 uncultured Bacteroides sp. | reverse complement strand
GTTTAAACTTAGCAGGAACTTATTCTCCTGAAAGCTATAAAGAGGAATTACAGCAATTAAATGGTTGGGAAAAGGTTAACGATTACGGTTTTGTAAATAGAGAAGAGATTAAAAAGATACTTGATAAATCTGTTTTAGGTTTGATGCTTTTGCATCCATTAAGGAGTTATATTGATTCGTTGCCCATAAAATTGTTTGAATATATGGCAGCAGGCATCCCTGTTATAGCCTCTGATTTTCCTTTGTGGAAAAACATTATAGAAGAAGGACCATGCGGTATTTGTTTAAATCCTTTTGATTTAGAAAAGATAGCTGTAGAAATAAATAAACTGCTTTCGGATAAAAAATATGCGGAACAATTAGGTGAGAACGGAAGGAAACTAATTGAAGAGAAGTATAATTGGGAAGTTGAGCAGAAGAAATTAATAGCGTTTTACACTAAACTTTTAGTATGAAAGAAAGAATCATAATAATAGGTGCAGGCGGTCATGGGAGAGTAGTAGTGGATGCCATAAACGCTCAGGGAATATACGATACAGTAGGTTTTGTGGATTCAGCTTTTCCAATTGGGAGTGCTATTATCAAAGGTTGTAAAGTAGTTTTGCATCAAAATGACATATCTAAAATAGCTGACTTAGCAGATTGTTTTATCGTTGCTATCGGCGACAATTCTATAAGAGAAAAACTCTATAATGAAGCCAAACAATATCTAAAACCTGCTACAATTATCCATAATAAAGCTTTAATAGGTTCAGAAGTTACGATAGGTGAGGGGACTGTTGTTTTAGCTAATGTTTTTATAAATACTTCAAGTGCTATAGGTGAAAATGCTATAATAAATGTAGGTGTGATTATCGACCACGATTGTGTAATTGGCGATCATGTGCACTTGTCAATTGGTACTTTGGTTGGGGGTAGAGCAGTGGTTTCTAATTCTGTTACAACTTTGATTGGGCAACTACTAAATTCACGTTCTAAAGTATAAAATATGAATATAAGTGTAGTTATTCCGTGCCGAAATGAAGAGAAATATATTGCTCTTTGCCTTGATTCATTGATTGAAGCAAAGCCTGAGAACTTCGCTTTAGAGATTTTTGTTTGCGATGGTTTAAGTACAGATAATACTAGAGAAATTGTAAGCAATTATGCCAATAAATACGATTATATTCATCTTTTAGATAATTTGGATAAATACACTCCTTATGCTTTAAATAAAGGGATTAGGGAGTCAAAGCATGAATTGATTGCAATACTTGGAGCTCATGCTGAAGTTGCAAAAGATTATTTCAAGAATGCTTTAGATTTCTTTAAAAATAATCCAGAAGCAGCATGTATAGGTGGTGTTTTAGAAAACGTTTACGAAGACGAAACCTCAAAAGCTGTTGGTTTGGCTATGTCTTCTTCTTTTGGTGTTGGCAATGCTTATTTCAGAACTGGGGAAGCCGAAGGTGAAGTTGATACAGTTGCTTTTGGTATTTACAAAAAAGAAGTTTTTGATAAAGTTGGTCTCTTCGACGAGGATTTAGTACGAAACCAGGATGACGAATTTAATTATAGAGTTACAAAAGCCGGTTTAAAAATCTTTCTTACCAAATCTTTGAAGTGTAAATATTATGTCAGGTCTTCTTTTACTAAACTTTATACTCAATATTACCAGTATGGTTTGTGGAAAGTATTCGTAAACAAAAAACATAATACGATTACCTCAATAAGACAGCTAATTCCTTTACTTTTCGTTTTAGCGATCCTTTTAAACCTTATTTTAGGCTTTATTTTTACAGTCTTTTTTTATTTCTTAACAGGAATATTAGCTCTATACTTTGCTGTAGCAATGTACGCTGCATTAAAATTAACCAATAATATTAAAGCAATATCTTTGATTATTTACACTTTCTTAATTTTACACCTATCTTATGGCATAGGTTACTTAGAAGGAATAATCAGATTTGTTTTGTTAAATAAAGGTGTTAAAAAACATCATTTAAAATCTAGTCGATAATTATTATTATACCAAAACTGATGATTAAAATACTGACCGTAATAGGAGCAAGGCCGCAAATTATTAAAGCAAGTGCAATAAGTAGGGCTATCCGCGAGAACTTTAGCGATAGTATCAAAGAACTTATTGTTCATACTGGTCAACATTATGATCAAAATATGTCGGAGGTCTTTTTTGAAGAACTTCAGATACCTAAACCAGATTTTAATTTGAATGTTGGTTCGGGATCGCACGCTATCCAGACTGCAGAGATGCTTAAAGGAATAGAAAATATTATTATTTCTGAAAAACCTGACTGTATTATATTGTATGGCGACACCAATTCAACTCTGGCGGGCGCTATTGCAGCAGCAAAGATTCATTGCCCTATAGTGCACATCGAAGCAGGTTTGCGCTCGTTCAATAAAGCAATGCCCGAGGAGATTAATCGTATTATGTGCGATCATTCTTCCACATTATTGTTTTCTCCAACCCAAACTGGGTTTAATAATTTAATAAAAGAGGGCTTTAAAACTGAAAATAATCCCCCTTTTACAGCAGATAATCCCCAGATTTATCATTGCGGAGATATTATGTTTGATAATACCTTGCATTTTTCGAAAATAGCTTCTCTTAAAAGTGAAATTTTGAATACAATTAAGGTAGAAAAAGGGAAGTATATCTTAGCGACGATTCATAGGGATAACAACACGGACAGCCCTGAGCGATTGTCTTCTATATTTAGAGCTATGTTGGATATTACTGATAAATTTAATGTTGATTTTGTGATACCATTGCATCCTCGTACCTCTAAATTGTTGGAGAAAAACCTGGATGCTGCCGTTTTTTCAAGATTAAATATGAGTAGTCGTATGAAAATTATCGAACCAGTATCTTTTTTGGACATGATTCAGCTGGAGCAGCAC
>CAYRBL010000436.1:1229-2971 GCA_964422385.1 uncultured Bacteroides sp. | reverse complement strand
AAGTTACTCAGGTAATAGAGGGTAAAGCCGCTTTATTTGTAGGAAGAGGAGATTTTCAAAGCGTGTTTATGGCTGGTGAAATTACCAGTAAGGAGTGGTTTTAAGATAAAAAAAAGGAGTACTTAATTAATTTAAGTACTCTTTTTTTCGTATCTTATTAATATGGAGTTATAGATATACCTAAAGAAATTGGATACATTTGTGGGCCCATATCTTTATCAAACATTTTAGATAAAGAATAATATCCAACAAAATTAATCCAACCTCTACCAATTCGGGCAGTTACTGCATAATTCCAATTGTTGATATTTTTAATACCATATTTCTTAATTGTAACCAAGTCATCAGTTTTTTCTATCACATCATTTCCTTTATATTTGGTGTGATTGTTCATTTCATACCCAACTTTTACACCAACAGAGAATTTTAACTGACGATTATGCTGACCTCTGGTTTTAAACTTTATTTCTAATGGAATTTCAAGATAAGTTATATTAAGTTTATTGATTTTATAATCTACAAGTTGATTATAGTATATTCCTAAAGTTTGAAAAATAGTAGTTCCAATAGGATTGCCTAAATTATCACGCCCAAGAGCCGGTACACCATCGCTATAAAAGTTGTGTGAACTAAAACCTAAACCCCAAGCAAAACTAAAATTACTTGTACCAATAGGATGATTTTTCATAATATAAAAACTAAAACCTTGATTTATATCTCTAACTTTTATATTTGTTGGTACATCTTTCCATATATCCTGATAAAAGTCTATTATAAACATATCTTTCCCTTTATTCTTTTCTTTTGGGAATCTTAAGGTGTCATCAATTATATTCGTTTTATCATCCAATTGAGCATAACTGTTAATCATTAACATTGTTAAAGCTACTGCTATTATTATTTTTTTCATTTTATTAAATTGTTATAATATTTTGTGCAAAGATAACTACTTTTGCAGTTAGAAACCAAAATAATTATTCTTTGTTTCTATAAAATAATATGGCTATACACAAATTATCTGACTGGCTTCCGACTACTGCAAAAGAAATTGCTTTAAGAGGATGGGAACAACTTGATGTAATCATCGTCTCGGGTGATGCTTATGTTGATCATCCCGGCTTTGGGCACGCAGTTATTGCTCGTATTTTAGAACATGAAGGATATAAGGTTGCCATATTGCCACAGCCAAATTGGAAAGATGATTTACGCGATTTTAAGAAGCTTGGTAAGCCTCGTTTGTTCTTTGGTATAACTGCAGGTTGCATGGATTCGATGGTAAATCACTATACTGCTGCTCGCCGACGTCGTTCGGATGATGCATATACTCCAGGTGGCGAAGCTGGTTTCAGGCCTGATTATGCTACGGTGGTTTATTCAAAAATTCTTAAAGAAATATATCCAGATACTCCTGTAATTATTGGAGGAATAGAAGCCTCGTTGCGTAGAGTTACGCATTATGATTATTGGAGCGACAAGCTTAAGCTATCTATACTTGTAGAGAGTGGTGCAGATTTGCTTGTGTATGGAATGGGCGAGGAAGCTATAAAAAATATTGCTGCTAATTTGGATGCAGGTATTCCAATTAATGAAATTAAAGAGATTCCTCAAACGGCTTATGTTTCGTCTGCTTCCGAACATTTTGCAAGACCTACTATTTTTAAAACAATAGAGATTGCTTCTCATGAAAGTTGTTTGAAAGATAAGAAGGTTTATGCAGCTAATTTTAAAATTATAGAAGAAGA
>CAYRBL010000436.1:0-1129 GCA_964422385.1 uncultured Bacteroides sp. | reverse complement strand
GAGTCTATTTTAGATGAATTGAAGACGATTGCAGCCATGCCAGATTTCAAAGGTTATATTAGCGATTTGGGCGGACCTTCGGCAAATATGTATCAGATGAAGGGCAAGGATATGAATATTTGCAACAAATGCAAGCGTTATTCGTGCATACATCCTTCCTCGTGTGCCAATCTGGACACCAATCACCGGCCTTTGCTTAATTTATACAAGAAAGCTGCGGCTTTAAACGGGATTAAAAAGATATTTATAGGGAGCGGTGTCAGGTATGATTTGTTTACTGGGAAAGCTCGAAATATAAGTCAGGCTAATGCGTATGATGAGTATGCCGAGCAGCTCATAAAGCATCATGTTTCGGGTAGGTTGAAGGTGGCCCCTGAGCATTCTTCGGATGAAGTTTTGAAATTAATGCGCAAACCTTCTTTCAATTTATACCATGAGTTCCGTCTTAAGTTTGATAAGATAAATGAAAGTTCAGGATTGAATCAACAGCTCATACCTTATTTCATATCAAGTCATCCGGGTTGCAATTTAATTGATATGGCTTTGTTGGCTATCGAAACTAAAAAGATAGGTTTCAAGCCCGAGCAGGTGCAGGATTTTACGCCAACGCCCATGACGCTTGCCACTGAGATGTACTACACTGGCATCAATCCTTATACCGGCGAAAAAGTATTTTCGGCAAGAGATGCGAATCAGAAACAAGAACAACATCGCTTTTTCTTTTGGTATAAAAAAGAAAACCATCAATGGATAGAGTCTACTTTAAGAAAGATGAACCGTACGGATCTTGCCTCAAAGCTGCTTCCTCAAAGAAGATTTAGGAAGTAGGAAAAAGGCTAATGTTGGAATACAATTTAGTGATTTGGTGATATTGTGATTTGGTGATTTAAGAAGAATGTTTTCCGCTTAACGACAAAGTCGATTAGCGGATAAAAATACAAAGAGCCGTTATCATTAGTTTGATAACGGCTCTTTCATTAATATTAATTATTAATTGTGAATTGTTAATTTGTCTTATAACTTAAGCACTTCCCCCGTAATTCGTAATTCGTAATTGACCTTACTCCTTCACAAATTTCTTCACCACTATCCCCTTATCTGTATTTAGTTTTATTAAATAAATGCCTTT
>CAYRBL010000435.1:0-2983 GCA_964422385.1 uncultured Bacteroides sp. | reverse complement strand
ATATTTGTGATAAATATCTTATTATATAAGATTACCTTATCAAAGTAACACTACCATGTTTTTCATACTTTTTATTATCATTTCCTGTTGCTTTAATTAAATAATAATATACTCCTTCTGGTGCTGGAGTCTTTGAGAACTTCCCATCCCATTTCCCGTCTAATGTTTCAATTGTATACACCTCAGCTCCCCAACGATTATAAATATAAATTTTAATATCTTTTAAACCTTGAGCTTTTGCATAGAAATAATCATTAAAACCATCATTGTTTGGTGTAAATACATTGGGCACCCAAATGTCAGATGGTATATTCACTACTAAATCATAAGTAGCAGTATCTAAACAAAAATCTGGAGATCCACTGCTTACAACTAATACAACATGAAAAGTACCATCAGTACCAAATGTATTAATAGGATTTTGTTGACTTGAAATATTTCCATCAGCAAAATCCCAATTAAAGAGTGTGGCTCCAAACCCAGTGAAAGTAAAATTAACAGGCAATGGATAAAATCCTGTTTTGGGATTCTCAATAAAAGCAGCATTAATTTGGGTATTTGTAGTTATTTGTATGTTATTTAAGGTATCAATACAATTGTTTTTATCTTTTACAATTACTTGATAACTTCCTTCACATAAGTTTTTAGCTATTGAGTCAGTCTGAACAGGTGTCGTATTCCAGATAAACGAAAAAGGTATTGTACCACCATTTATTATTGCAGTTATTTTCCCATCACAATAATTACTACATGTCTGATTCCTTTCCTGAGCTGTTATCTTAAGTGTGTCAGGTTGATTAAGAGTTAAACTTAGCGTATCTAAACAGTTGTTACCATCTTTTATTATCAATTGGTAAGTACCTGAAGTAAGATTATTTGCGACAGATGTGTTTTGAATAGGTGTAGTATTCCAGCTATACATGTATGGAGCAGTTGCCCCGCTAGTATTAACAGTTATTTTACCGTTATTATTCCCATTACATAAAGGCAATGTATAAATTACACTATTTGAGAAAGAATCAGGTTGATTAATAAAAACAGAATCTGTTTTTAAACAGCCTAAAGAATCACTAACTTTAACTGTATAACTCCCTTTTACTAGATTTTGTATGTTTTGTATTAATTGTAAAGGTGCTGTTTGCCATTGATAATTATATGGAGCAACACCTCCATTAGCTGTAACACCAGCTGTACCTGTATTATTACCATAACATAAAACATCGGTATGCGAAAAAGTTAAACTTGGTTGTGATTTAGCTATTAAAAAGACACTATCAGTTTTCTGACAATTATTCGAATCTTTAACTGTTAAAAAGTAATTCCCATTGTTAAGATAAAAAATAGAATCACCCGTTAAGCCTCCACTCCAATTAAATAAAAATGGGGATGTACCTCCTTGAACGATTGCTTTTATCCATCCATTATTCATACCATTACAGACATAAGATTTTTTGTTGTAACTTAAAGTTATTGGATTTGGTTGTGTAATTATTGTTGTATCTTTATCCACACAGCCTAAAGTATCAGTTACAGTCAAAACATAGGTTCCTGGTAACAGATTATTGATAATCGAACTAGTTGATGTATTAGACCATAAGTAATGATACGTTGGATTACCAGAAGTTACAGAAGCAGTAATCATACCGTCTGTTAAGCCATTGCAACTAACATTTTGTTTGTTAAACTGAATTATTGGAAGAGTATAAATAGAATTATAATGTGTAATAGTATCTTTACAACCATAATTAGATGTTGTGATAAGCTGAATAGGAATACTACCTGTTGTATTATAAATATGCGTAGGATTGTTTAATGTTGAATTTGTATTATCCCCAAAATTCCAGTTATAAAATAAACTATCTGTAGAATTTATAGTTGAATTATTTGTAAATCCAACGGGAATTCCTTTACATTGAGGTCCAGTTGTGAATGCAGCCAATGGAACAGCATGTACTTTAATATTTATCAAGGTGTCTTTATAACAACCTGCCGAACTATATACTCTTAGTTTTACAGGATATGTGCCAATAGTATCAAATATATGTGAAGGGTTTGTAAGAATAGATGAATCTCCATCGCCAAAATGCCATTGATAAGTTGTTATTGAGTAAGGAGATTCAATAGAAGCCTGAGAAACAAACCCTGTTGTATGTCCAACACAATAATTAGGAGCACTAAAATTTATTACTGGGGCAGGTTTTGAGTATCTAATTGCATATAAAGTATCATTTGCTTTGTTATCATCATAGGCATCAATTATCCATAGTTTAAAAACGTAAGTATTGTTAGATGATAAATTAATTGTTACAGGGAAAGAATGGATAACATCATTAAAGGTAGAGCCAGGTATTGTATCATAACTGACTGGGCCATTATTGATAGAATATGCTAATGGAATATCCATAAATGGAATATCTCCAAATTGTTTAATAAAGATTTTCACAGTGTCATTTGGTCCGTGATAACATTCTAATGTCGGACTTATTAATTGTGTAATACCAAAGTCAACTTTGAATTCATCGGCACCCATGTCAGGAGCTTGGGCGTTTCGTAGTTGATCATCAATATCAACATTAACATCTGGGTGAGAAATAGCAGCTCCATTTAAAAACCTTTGATAAGGACGCAAATTAGTATCAGAGGCATAATAAGGATTGTAGAAACCATAATCGGCACCACTTCCAATTACACCATTCCACGAAAGTACAGAGTTGTAACTGATGCCATTATAATATCCTATTTTGTTGTTAGAGGAAGAATAATAAGAATTCGTATTCCAACCTGTAGAAATACCTAATGGCAATGAATTAAAATAAGCTGCATAGCCACCACCTTTATTACTAAAAATATTATTTTTTATTTGAAGATAATTACCCCCATTTATTTCTATTGCTTTTCCTTTAATTGGATCATTACTTGTAATATTAGTGCTGTTATGGATCACTTTAGACGAATCTGAATTTGCATTTAAAACAATACCTTT
>CAYRBL010000434.1:0-2984 GCA_964422385.1 uncultured Bacteroides sp. | reverse complement strand
CTCATGGTTGGGAAGGTGCTTTCCCTGCTGATTTTATTGCCGAAGGTGTTGACCAAACAAGAGGTTGGTTCTTTACTTTGCACGCTATCGCAGTTATGATGTTTGATGATGTTGCCTTCAAGAATTGCCTATCTAATGGTTTGGTTCTTGATAAAATGGGCAACAAGATGTCGAAGAGATTAAACAATGCTGTTGATCCTTTTGAAACTATAGAGAAGTATGGCCCAGATGCTACCCGTTGGTATATGATTACTAACTCTCAGCCTTGGGACAATCTTAAGTTCGATTTAGAAGGTATAGGCGAGGTGCAACGCAAGTTCTTCGGTACATTATATAATACGTATAGCTTCTTTTCGTTGTATGCCAATATTGATGGTTTTACTTTTAATGAAAAAGAAATAGCTGTTGAAGATCGTCCTGAAATAGATAGATGGATACTTTCGGAACTGAATACATTAGTTAAATCTGTTGATGAATATTATGGGGATTACGAACCTACCAAAGCAGGTAGAGCTATTCAGGAATTTGTTGACGAGTATTTAAGCAACTGGTATGTTCGTCTGTGTAGACGTAGATTCTGGAAAGGTGTTTATACCGAAGATAAGATTTCGGCTTATCAAACTTTATACAAATGTCTGGTTACAATTGCGCAGTTGGGTGCACCTATCGCGCCTTTCTTTATGGATAGATTGTTCCAGGATTTGAACAATGTAACAGGGCAATTAAAAGCAGAATCAGTTCACTTAACAGATTTTCCTTTAGCTGATGATAAACTTATTGATAAGGATTTAGAAGAACGTATGCAGTTGGCTCAAAAGATTTCTTCTATGGTTTTATCATTAAGAAAAAAGACTAATCTTAGAGTTCGCCAACCTTTAAATAAGATAATGATTCCTGCTGCTGATGCTAAATTTAAAGCTCAGATTAAAGCTATCGAGAATTTAATTTTATCAGAAGTTAATATTAAAGAAATAGAATTCTTAGCAGACACCGGTGTTCTTGTTAAAACCATTAAACCTAACTTTAAAACTTTAGGGCCTAAGTATGGTAAAATGATGAAGCAAATTGCTGCTGTTGTGGGTACATTTTCGCAAGATGATATTATTAAAATAGAAGCCGAAGGGGTATATAATTTAACTATTGAAGGCGAAGCTGTTGAATTATTAATCACAGATGTTGAAATCATAACCGAAGATATTCCGGGTTGGGTAGTTGCTAATATGGGTACTTTAACTGTGGCATTAGATATTTCTATTACTCCTCAATTAAAAGAAGAAGGTATCGCACGTGAGTTAGTTAACCGTATTCAGAACCTTAGAAAAGACAATAACTTTGAGGTTACAGATAGAATAAATGTTAAAATTGAAAATAACATTGAAATAAGTAGTGCCGTTAACAATAATATTTTATACATTTGCTCCGAAACTTTGACTGATTCTTTGGAGTTGGTTGATGTTATAAATGAGAGTACTAAACAAGAAATAGAATTAACAGATGAGATATCTATTTTTATTTCTATTATTAAAAATTAAGTTTAAATAAACTAAACAAAGCAAAAATGGGACAAGCAGAAAACGTAAAGACAAGATATTCTGAAGAAGAATTATTAGAATTTAAAGAAATAATTCTGAAGAAACTTGATAAAGCACGTGAGGACTTAGAAGTTCTTAAAGAAGCTTACACTACTGGTGGCGAAAATGATATCAGCGACACTTCTCCTACTTTTAAAGTATTGGAAGAAGGTTACCAGGTAATGTCGAAAGAAGAAAACTCAAAACTGGCGGCTCGTCAGGATAAGTTTATTAAATCGTTGGAAGCTGCATTAGTTAGAATCCAAAACAAAACCTATGGTATTTGCAGAGAAACCGGCAAATTGATCCCAAAAGAAAGATTGCGCATTGTTCCTCACGCTACCTTAAGTATCGATGCCAAGCTTAATCAAGGCAACAAACGATAATTTTCATTACATTGAATACAGTTTTAACATAATAATAAAAGGATGTTTTTAAATAAGCATCCTTTTATATTTGTGTATTGCTGTCAACAAAAAAATATATGTTAAAAAAATCAATTCTCATCGTTTTCCTGATCTTATTTATTGATCAATTTGTAAAAATCTGGATTAAAACTCACATGACTTTAGGTCAGGAGATATTTGTAGCCGGCAATTGGTTTATTATTCATTTTACCGAAAACGAAGGCATGGCTTTCGGGATGAGGTTTGGGGGAAGTTGGGGCAAATTAATATTAAGTTTGTTCAGGATTATTGCTGTTGGCGCAATTGGTTGGTATGTTTTAAAACTAATAAAAGAGCAAGCCGACAACTTATTTATTATATGCATGAGTTTTATTTTTGCAGGAGCTGTAGGCAATATATTAGACAGTGCTTTTTATGGATTAATGTTCAACGAAAGTTATTTTAATGTAGCCACTATGTTTCCAAAAGGCGGAGGTTATGCTGCTTTTTTGCATGGCAAAGTAGTTGATATGCTTTATTTCCCTATTATCGAAACCCGTTTCCCAGCGTGGTTGCCAATTATGGGTGGCAAAGATTTTACCTTCTTCAGCCCTGTGTTTAATATTGCAGATTCGTCAATAACTATAGGTGTGGCGATGTTGATTATTTTTCAGAAAAGATTTTTTAAGAAACATGAAGAAGTAGTTTCCGACACTACTTCCGAAGATACCACTATATAATATATAGGTATCCGAATGTATCCGCAAAAAGATAGCCGACAAGATTATTGCTTCTATCAATACAAACGATATGAAAAATATTAGTTTTGGGATTCCTACAACCAAAACTGGAGCTGTGAACACGTTGTTGAAATTTCCTGTTATTTTTGGTAATATTTATTTCGACGAACGCGAAAATAACAGTGTTGACAGCGATTTTCAGAACGATAGCAATGATTATAACGATTACCATGATTTCTACGAAAGTTATGATTAAGGAAAGTGGATTTAATAGTATACCTTAAATC
>CAYRBL010000433.1:0-2992 GCA_964422385.1 uncultured Bacteroides sp. | reverse complement strand
TTTTAATTACATTTATATGCTTTTGTATTAAAGCTTTTTGTATCTTTGCAAACTTAAAAATCAGCAATATCATATCACACAAATAATACAACTTTAAATGATTACAGTATCGGATTTAAGCATACAATTTGGGAAACGAGTATTGTTTCAGGACGTTAATTTGAAATTTGTCCCAGGAAACTGTTATGGAATTATAGGCGCAAACGGTGCTGGTAAATCTACTTTCCTCAAAATTCTTTATGGTGCAATGGATAATATCAAAGGAAATGTTAACTTTGGTTCTTCCGAAAGACTTTCAGTTTTAAAACAAAACCATTTCGAATTTGATGAATATACCGTTTTGAATACTGTTTTGATGGGTCATGCGGAGCTTTGTAAAGTGATGCAAGAAAAGGATGAGATTTATGCTAAACTCGATTTCTCGGAAGCTGATGGCAACAGAGCTGCTGAATTGGAAGAAAAGTTTGCTGAAATGGATGGCTGGAATGCCGAAAGCAATGCTGCAAGTTTGTTGAGTGGCTTGGGTATAAAAGAAGATGTGCACAATAAACTGATGAAGGAATTGAGTGGTAAAATTAAGGTAAAAGTATTATTGGCTCAGGCTTTGTTTGGCAAACCTGATAATTTGTTATTGGATGAGCCTACCAACGATTTGGATTTAGACACCGTGCAATGGTTGGAAAACTACCTTGCTAACTTCGAAAATACAGTATTAGTTGTTTCGCATGACAGGCATTTTCTTGATTCTATTTGTACTCATATTATTGATATTGATTTTGGTAAAATACAGATGTTCTCTGGAAACTATACCTTCTGGTACGAATCGAGTCAGTTGGCTTTAAAACAAATGTTGAACCAGAATAAGAAAGCCGAAGAACGCAAGAAAGAACTACAGGAGTTTATTGCTCGTTTTAGTGCCAATGCATCTAAATCAAAGCAGACAACCAGTAGGAAAAAGATGATTGAAAAGTTGAATATTGAAGAAATAAAACCCTCTACTCGTAAATATCCTGGTATTATTTTTACTCCTGCACGCGAACCCGGTAACAATATTTTAGAAGTTAAAAACCTTACTAAAAGTGTTGACGGTGTGGTGCTTTTCAAAGACCTTTCTTTTACGATACATAAAAATGATAAGATTATTTTTCTTTCGAAAGATACCCGTGCAATGACTAATTTGTTCGAAATACTTAAAGGACATATCCAACCTGATAGTGGTAGTTTTGAATGGGGACAAACGATTACCAAAGCTTATTTGCCTCTGGAAAACGAACATTTATTTCAAGAACCCATTACGCTTATCGACTGGCTGGCTCAGTTTTCGGAAGATACTACCGAAATGTATTTAAGAGGTTTCTTAGGAAAGATGTTGTTCTCGGGCGAAGAAATTTATAAGAAAGCAAATGTATTGTCGGGGGGCGAAAAAGTAAGATGTATGATTGCCCGTATGATGTTGCGTAATGCTAATATTATGATGTTGGATACACCTACTAACCATTTGGATTTGGAATCTATACAGTCTTTTAACAATACTCTTATCAAATTTGTTGGCAATATCTTAATGTCATCTCACGACCATGAATTTATACAAACTGTTTGCAATAGAGTTATTGAAATGGGACCAAATGGTATGATTGATAAGCTTACTGAATACGACGATTATATTACCGACGAAAGAATTAAAGAACAACGTAGTAAATTGTATATTTAAAGGGTAAACTTGATTACTTAATCATCGATTCCTAATTTTAATATTTCGGTTCCATCATTTATTTTTCTGATATTATCAATATCCAGATGAATATTCTGGCGTATGAGTGCTATTGATCTGATGCTTTTTAAACCAAGTTTCGAAAGTAGTATATTCTGTTCGGTACCACCTTCGATTTGATTTGCGATATAGGTATTTCTAAAGCTTTCGAGCCTAAGATGCTTTTCGATTCCACAAATTTTAAGCACATATTGAAAATATCTTTCGATGTATCCAATATGGTATGCCTTACGTTCTCTACCTTCAAACAGCCTAACTTTTACTCGGGTGCGACGAATATAAACTGTTATCATTTTTACCAGCATTTCGGGTACATCTAATTTGCGTGATGTTTTGTTGCGTGCATTTGGTATAGTCAAACTCTTTTCTTTTGCGTTATAATCCTCAATTTTTATGGCTAATGTTTCCTTTGGTTTTAAGCCAAGTAGAAGCATTATTCCGAAAAATAATCTGCATTTTAGATTTTTTGTTTCTTTAAAAATTAAAAGAGTATCGCAGTCATTAAAATAGGAGGGTATTTTAAGGTCTGGATTTTTATTGGTGTCAAAATCCATTTTAAAGATCTTATGTAGCATTCCGTGATAAAATAACTCAAAAGCAGCAACAAATCTGGATATATAATGCTTTGAAATCTTTTTTCCTTTAATTATTTTTTTCATATAATCCAATATACATTTCGGCGAAGCATCTTCAACTGCTATATTCAAAGTATTAGCAAAGTTGCTTATATGCTTCTTATAGGTGTTAATAACTCCGTTTCCATATCCTTTTTCTTCTAGAAATCTGCTATATTCGTTTAAAATCTTATTCATTTTATTAATTTTACTATTGTTTAATTTAAAACAAAATTACTTTAATTTTTCATACCAAAGCCTATTTAATTTTAATTTTATTTTTTATATATGAAAAGTTGTTTTTTGTATACCAAATTCGACACGAAACACGACTTAATGTCTTCTGATATCTTTATAAAACTACCTTTGCAGACGATTTCAAATACTAATTTTAATACAAAAAATAAAAATGAAAACTAAAGGCACATATTCTAACATTACACATAAATATTCTGACGGATGTTTAGGGGTGAATTTTGTGCCTTTTTGTGAAGATTATTTAATATATATGATAAGTGATTTAAGTATAAAACTAAACAAAACATGTATAACTAAACTGAAATACTGTATAGTATATGGTAAAAGTATTGCAACAATGTTCGATTTT
>CAYRBL010000432.1:0-2996 GCA_964422385.1 uncultured Bacteroides sp. | reverse complement strand
GCAAGGAAAATATCGAAAATATAAATGAATATATTTGCTATGTTAGCACCATTATTCTCCGGGATACCAGGCTTGTAGGATTGCAGGGAAGTTGTCGTTTTCCCAATTTATGCTTAATGCACTTCCGCTTGTGAGCACTAATATTATGGGTTTACCTGTTGCTTTTAATGCTTTTATTAATGTTAATTGTTCTTCGGGGATGTCTAAACAAATCCGGTCTCCGCCTTTGAAACATTTGAGGTCTATCGACATTTCTTCGCCTTCGATATTGGATGATATGCCTGCGTATACTATAGCTACGTCAGAGGCTTGTGTCATTGCAACTGCTTTTGCTAATAATACTTCATCGTTTCCTTGTTCGGTGGCTGTGTTATCTTTTTTCCAGCGAAAGCGTATTCCTGCCCAGTCGGCGCTATCGGCAAATTCCATTTTTATTTTGTATTGTTTGCCTTTTTCCATCATCACTTTGCAGGTTTTCATTACATTCATCTGGCAGGGCGACCAGTTGTTAATCTTTAACGAATCTTCGAAATACAATCTACTTCTATCGTCGGAAACTACTCCTAATTCGTAGCCTCCTGTTTCGGGAACTGTGATAGAACCAGTCCAACGCACCGAGAATTTATCTTCGGGTACGCCTTTGCCTGGTGAGTTTTTGTCCCAGTAAAACTCCATATTCTTGTCTATTTGTGAAAACACTGGTTTCCCTTTTAAATCTGGGTTGTTGTAGTATTCGCCTAGCAATCCTTCTTTGCCATCTGGGGTTTTCAGATAGTCGGATGGTACTGTTGTTAAGGCACCTCCTTCGTCAATCGGGTTAACTCCTTTGGTGTAATTTATGGTTATGCTGTCGCCTAATTTGTTTCGGATTCCCTGCAAAAATGTTACTGGTTTTGCCGAAACACCGTTGTAGTTTCCATATAAAATGTCGTCTCTTGAAATGTAGGGTCCGATTACAGCTATTGATTTTATTTTTTTCTTATCTAAAGGTAAGATGTTGTTTTCGTTTTTTAATAAAACCATACTTTCGCAAGCTACTTTTCGAGCAAAAGATTTGTGATATTTGGTGGCATAATTAGTTGTTGATATGTGTTGGTAAAGTACCAATGAAGCAGGGTCGAACATACCTAACTTCATTCGGGCAAGCATTAAACGATTTACTGATACATCTATTTCTTTTTCGCTTATCAATCCTTTTTTCACTGCGTCAGCTAATGCGGTGTATTCGCCTCCACAAGTAAGGTCGCAGCCTGCTTTTACCGCTAAGGCACAGGCAGTATCGGCTGCTTTTACGTAGTTGTGACCTGCGTAGATATCTCCTATGGCTCCACAATCCGACACTACAAATCCTTTGAAACCCCATTTTTTTCGTAAGATATCAGTTAATAATAAGTCGCTGGCACAGCATGGTACGCCATCATAACTCGAATATGCGCCCATAATTGAGTAGGCTCCACCTTCTTTTATCAAGGCTTCGAAGGCTGAGAGGTAGGTTTCGTAGAGGTCTCTTTTGCTTACTTTGCAATCGAAAGTATGTCGCAAAGGTTCGGGCCCTGAGTGTACTGCGTAATGTTTGGGTGTGGATATTACTTTATAATATTTTGGGTCGCTGCCTTGCAATCCTTTTACAAATGACACACCTATTCGTGCTGTTAAAAAAGGGTCTTCGCCATAGGTTTCCTGTCCCCTCCCCCATCTCGGATCTCTGAAAATGTTTATGTTGGGCGACCAAAACGTTAATCCCTGGCAAAAGGTCATCGAGCCTTTTTTGAGGGCTTCATAATGTTTTGCGCGTGCTTCAGTTGAAATGATGTCGGCTTCTTTGTAAATTAATTCGGTATCCCAAGTGGCTGCCATTCCTATTGCTTGAGGGAAAACGGTAGCTATTCCGTTGAAGCCTACCCCATGTAAACCTTCGCTCCACCAATTATAATGTATGATGTTGAGTCGTGGAATTGCGGGTGCATCGTTTTGCATTTGGAGTATTTTTTCCTCTAATGTCATTTTTGAAACTAAGTTTGCAGCTCTTTCCTCAAATGATAAAGAGGTGTTGAGGTATGATGCAGTGTCTTGAGCTTTAGATGTATTATTTATACAAATAAAGATAGAAATTGATAAAAGTAAGAGTGTTTTTTTCATGTTTATTAAATTAAAATATACATTATTTGTATAAAGTAGTAGATTTCCACGCTGTCATTGCGAGCCCCCATACTTTTCGGCACACCAAGTGACATGACAAATCTAAGAGAGCTTCCTGTCAGGTTTTTTTCTCCTGACAGGTATAATAAGCTTTCTTTTCATTTAAACCTGACAGGAGGGGAAACCTGTCAGGATATTAACATCCATATTCTTACAAAATATTTTCATTAGTAGGAGGTACGACGAAGCAATCTAAAATGTTTTATTTAATTATAGATTGCTTCGCTTTGCTCGCAAAAATAACATTATTATTAAAGCATTTTTTATGCAAAAATACACATTATATATTATTAATGGTGGTTTTTTTTGAAATTATCCTGGCATTTATACACTTCTATTTTTTTAATAAATAATGCGATATTATAAATGTGTATTTAATGAATATTTTCTTTTTATTTTGATTAATGAACAGTATTATAATAATCTAAATATAATTTATAAATAATTTGGTTTCTTTCTTAATATAATTACATCCTTTGATTAAAGTTTTAAAATCACAAATTAATATTTCAATATTAACACTCTTTTTGAAATAAAACCCCAAAAACAGCTATATTATTAAAAAAAATATGATCAAAAGCAACTAATATATAAACACATAGACCCTGTTAACATTTATTAACAAAATATATCCTGCCTACTGTTGCAATGTTGTGTATCATTACCAGTATAAATGTTAGAAAAATGTCAATAAAAATAATTATGTATAAACATTTAATATATACCAGTAATACAAGCTTTGATCGCACTGTTTCTTTTGATGTATTTGTGCTCAGTATAATAGAGTATTGTAATAC
>CAYRBL010000431.1:0-2998 GCA_964422385.1 uncultured Bacteroides sp. | reverse complement strand
TAATTCATAATTCATAATTCATAATTTCCTTAGTTTGTCTGAATATATACATTCTTCGTATAAGTTGTAGAGCAACCTGTTGTTGGGTCAGTTTCAGTAACTATAATTGGCCATGCACCATACACTCCACAAGGATTGATAAAAGTATCTTGAATACAGTTTCCCTGCGAAGGATTAGTAACAGAAACAGTACCAAAACCACTCCACGAATACAGATGACCAGCAACGTATGGAGTACAATAAGTAATCACATTTGTGCAATGTACATAAAAAGCATCACTAGGTGAGCCAGTAATGTAAGGATTACAACCTGGTATTACTGTTACATTATAATTTGAAGCAGAAGAAGCAGAACATCCATAAGAGTTCGCATAATTTACATTTACAGTTTGAGGCCCATCCGTATTCCAAGTAACATTGATTGCGTTTGTACCAACACCAGCAGTTATTGTCCCTCCAGTTACATTCCAGGAGTAAGAAGATTTACCAGATTCGGTTGTGTAAACATTTCCTGTTGTGAAGTTACATAATGAATTAGAGCCGCTTAAAGTTGGGGTAGGTGGTCTGTCGTTTACAATAAATGCACCCGATACAGCACTGTATTGATCAGAACCACAATCACTATGAACTAAACAATAGTAATATTTTGTTCCTAAAGATGATGTCTGAGGTGTATAACTATTGGTATTTGCACCATTACTTGAACCCAAAGAAGTACCACCACTATTATTTGCACTTGTATTGCTATACCATTGATAAGTAATACTCCCTCCGCCTGATGCATTAACACTTATAGCAGAAAAAGAACTATTAATACATGCTGTTTGGGTAGCCGTTGATTGACTATTGATAGAAGTATTAGGATTAACTATAATAGATCCGGTAGAAGTACAATTATTACCATCTGTTACTGTTACTAAATAGCTTCCTGCTGTTAGTCCTGAAGGTGTTGCAGTAGTTTGTACAGGTGACGTATTCCAAGAATAAGTATTGGCTATTGATTTATTAAGAGTTACATTACTTACGTTTAATTGATTTCCATTTGCATTAGGACCAAGTCCAATTTCAATCTTAAGAGCTCCATTAATTAAATTATTGTTTATATGATAAGTATTTGTATAAGTTACAAATTGTCCCTGAATCAAAGCAGGGGTAGATGAAGTAATAGGAGTGATCAATGTATTACCTGCATAGAGATTTAAAATAGGAGGAATAGTTGCATTCCCATTATCATTTCTCCAGCCAAAATCTGCAGTTAAAGTATAGGTAGCTCCTTGAGTTAAGTTTTCAGTTAATACTTGTTCAAATGTTTTTGCAGCATTTCCACCACCATACGCAGCCCCATTAAGCCACATAACATTATTCCTACCTATATTATATGCACTATTTACATTAGTTACACCCATAAAAGTATTCCATGTCCAGCCAGCCATATCATAAGCATTTCCTACCGAACCATCACTAAATGTAACAGTAGGGCCAGTCATATTAATACTTGAAGAGCCAAAAGGGCCACTCCCAAGACTGATTAAAGGAGCTGTAACAGTAGTAGAACCATTCTTATATAAAGTTTGGAAATTTGCATTTACAATTGGAACAGGCAAATTAACTGGATTACTATAAACAAAACTAGAATTTTGAGAATTTATACAAACAGTTGAAGGGGTAATAACAGCAGATGGTACAGCATTTACCGTAACAATATGTGTTGCAGAAGTTGTTGAACAAGCTGTAGTGCTTCCATCAGTAACTGTGTATGTAATGTTTGTATTACCAGCTGTTAAAGGTGTTATTAAACCTGTATTATTTACTGTTGCAACACTAGTATTTGAAGAATGCCATACATATGATAGTGTTGGAGTTCCTGATGCATTTGAAGTCAATTGCAAAGTACTTCCCATACAAACTGCATTTCCTCCTGTAATATTTCCAGCTACTGGTATTGGATTTACTGTAAATGAAATCCCGTTGGAAATCCCAGAAGGTGTAATAACAACTACATTCCCAGTAGTACCACTACCAATTGTAGCTGTAATTACTGAAGCACTATTAGTAAGAATTGTTGCAGATGTACCTCCAATTGTTACAGAAGTAGCATTTGTTAAATTTGTTCCGTAAATGGAAATCGTATTTCCAACACATCCACTTGTTGAACCTAGACTTGTTAAAACAGGCGCAGGAGCTGAATAAGGTAATCCTAAACCTCTGATATCATCTATCATTCCTGTAGCCTGTAATGTTACTACTCCTGAAGATGTGATTGAAAAAGCAGAGTTATGAATATCAGTTACAAGAAATTTACCTCCACCATTATAAACTGCTCCATAAACTTCATTATGAGCATCTCCTGATTGAGTAATAATTGTTGCTGCAAAAGTTGAAGTATTTATTTTCTCCATATTAGCAATAGTATTTCCTGACCAATGATAAATATAACCATCATCAGTATTATAAGCTATTACTTCGCCATCAGCACCTAGTAGATAAGGCCCAGCTAAAAAGGTAGTAACACCAGTTAGCATATTTACACTATAAAGCCTACTTGCTATTGATCCTGCTCCTTGACCTCCAATTGTATACATTGTGTTAGTAGTAGGAGAATAAGTGAGAGAAGAGAAATTACCCCCCATACTACCTATATCAGTGCAAACACCAGTATAGGGATTTACAGTAACTAATCTTCGAGGTCCCGTCGATACCTTTAAAATTGCGTAATACAATCCATTTGTTGAATTCAATGTTACAGCATTACATCCTTGAACAGTATAACCAGTTAAAGTTAAGGTTTGTGTAGAAACTATTGACCAACTTACAGGAGTAAAACCCCAAATTGTAGGTTGAAAAGCTGAAGTGCCAATTATTTGAGCATTTACATGATTAGTTTTTAGTCCTAAAATAAGTAAAAATATTAATGTTACACTTAAAACAGTTGACTTCAAAGTTAGAAATGTTTTTCTTATTAAAATTCTTAATAATTTATTCATTATTAATTTAGTAT
>CAYRBL010000430.1:0-3015 GCA_964422385.1 uncultured Bacteroides sp. | reverse complement strand
ATTGAATGATACCAGCATATCTTCATATCATATTTGCGACAAGCATCAGCAAGTTCTTTCAAAATATCCCTTTTAAAAGGTGTATTCATCACATTAAATGTGGTATATTTTGAATTGAATAAACAAAAACCATCGTGATGTTTTGATGTTAAAACAATATATTTCATACCTGCATCCTTGGCGTATTTAACCCAGTCTTCGGCATTAAATTTAACAGGATTAAACTGCGAAAGCAATTTATCGTATTCTTCAACAGGTATCTTTGCCGTCTCTCTAATCCACTCAGCATGATTCTTTTCTTCGCCCCATTGCCCTGCCGGTATGGTGTAAAGTCCCCAATGGATAAACATTCCGAAACGTGCATCACGCCACCATTCCATACGTTTGTTTTTATCATCTTTAACTTTGGTTTCTTCTTGAGAGAATGCTTTGGAGAGACTAAAGAACACAAGCATTACGATTAGAATGTTTTTTGTTTTCATTGTTGTTGTATTACGAAATAAAGAAGGCAAAAATACTAAAATATATTAATGTACAGCAAACACATTTACTTTTTCGATTCCTACAAGATGTAATTCGATGTTTCTATCCCAAGCTTTATTATCAAATTCACTTATAATCTCAAGGATATCATAATCAATAAAATTACAATCACTGCCATCAATTGTGAGGACGCTGTATATAGGAACTTCATCAAGCGTTTTTCTTAAATTAACTTTATTAAGAAATGTAACATTGCTGTTTAGCTTAATGTAATGTGTTTCGACTCCTTTATATTCAGTTTTAGTAATTTTATAATCTGCTTTAAAATTATTTCTTACAATAAAATAAATAGAAATTAATAAACCTATCGTTACTCCAATAAGTAAATCGGTAAAAAGAATAACTATAATTGTAATAATAAAAGGCAAAAATTGTTTCATACCTAGGCTCCACATATTTTTATAAAGTTTAGGTTTTGTAAGGTTATAACCAGTGATAAGCAGGATGGATGCCAAAGAAGCGAACGGGATTTTGTTTATCAAAAAAGGAACTAACATTACTGCCATTAAAAGAAATAGACCATGTGTAAAAGCCGAAAGCTTTGTTCTGCCTCCTGCATCTACATTTGCGGCACCTCTTACAACAACGGCTGTCATAGGGATTGCACCTAAAAGACCGCAAGTTATATTCCCAATTCCTTGTGCAATAAGTTCGCGATTAACGGGTGTAATTCTATTGCGCTTATCTAATTTATCAACAGCTTCAACGCATAGTAAGGTTTCCAGAGTAGCTAATAAACCTATAACGAGACCATATTTCCAAATATCTGCTACTAAAAACATTTTTGTGAAATCGGGAAAAGATATATTCGAAAAAACATTAAGAGGGATGTTTACCAGTTGCGTATGCTTAAGTGTGTAACCAGAAGCAGCATTAGTAAAAAGTATATTCGTTATTATTCCCATTATTACAACTAATAATGGCGCAGGAATTACTTTTAATTTTCGTAACGATTTAAGTTGAAGTAGCGAAAGCACTATTAAAGACACGAAAGTTATTAAAATTGCACCTCTAGCAATATGATGATTAAAATCTTTGAAGCTGCCAAGAATATTAGTTGGAGAAAACAAATTAAGGATACCACTTGTCCAGAAATCAGGTTGATCGTATCCCAAAGCTAATGGAACTTGCTTAGATACAAGTATGATACCAATTGCTGCCAACATCCCTTTGATGACAGAAGAAGGAAAATAGTTAGCAATTGCTCCCAATTTTAATAAGCCTAAAATTAGTTGAAACAAACCTGCAACAATTACCGCAAGTAGGAATACTTTATAATCGCCTAACGAAATAATGGATGCTGCAACAATGGTAGTTAAGCCGGCTGCAGGGCCAGAAACAGCTAGTTGCGAACCGCTAATTAAAGATACTACAAGCCCGCCAATAATTCCTGATAATATTCCAGAATATATTGGAGCTCCTGATGCTAATGCAATTCCTAAACAAAGAGGTAGGGCAACCAGAAAAACTGATAGTCCGGCTGGCAAATCAAATTTTAGCCAGATAAACCGATAATATTTAATTGTTTTATTCATATTTGTATGTCAGAAATAAACTGACCTTTAAGTGTTGTACAATTTTTAGAAAAATAGATACAATTGTAGCGAATAACAAAAGATTTTTTGCAAAATTACTAAAATAATAGATACACTTCTTACTTTAATCCAATATAATCTTTTATTGTTTGCTTCCCACCTTTAAAATTTAGTAGAATATGCTTTGTTTTAACTCCTTTGCGCTTCCATTTTTTAGGAATAGAGCTCCAGGTATTATCAACATTTAAATATATTTCATCAATTCCATCTTTATTAAAATCAGCAACGGCAAACTGAAAGCCAAAACTTATGCCATATTTATCCAAAGTATCTTTTGGAGTAATGTAAGGCATATCAATATTAAAAGTTGGATAATCTCTTTGCTTTTTATCTGAACTTAATATGATTCGTAAATAAAAATAGGTATGTGCGCCACCATTTCCTATAAAGTATAGAGAATCTTTTGCACCATCGCCATCCAAATCCCATTTGTTGGAATAATTATAAGAGAAATTATAAGTAAAAGTTTCGGGATTATATATATCTTGTCCGTATTTAAGATAATATGCTGATATATCTTCAACGACTGAAGAATCTATCTGAGCAAAAGAATTTATTTTTGCTATGATTAAAAGGATTATTAAAAGTATTTTTAAGCTTTTCAATAGAATTTTTTTTACAAATATACTATTATATATAATACGAGCATTGTTTTTTTTAAAAAATAAAAACATTATAAACCGTTTCGACATCAATTTTTATTCACAAAAAAATAATTATTCAATAATATGTATTTTTTAACGCCAAATCGACAACTAAAACCGACCTGCGCCCCGAATTTACACTCATTTCGCCCATTATTTACATCTAATTCGCCCCAATAACCGACCTCTTTCTATGATTTCTTCGGGGCGAGCATCAAATCGGGGACCTCTCG
>CAYRBL010000429.1:0-3016 GCA_964422385.1 uncultured Bacteroides sp. | reverse complement strand
TTAAAGTTGTGAGCGACTTTATGCGGGTGTAGTCATAAAAATTATCAGCATAATTACTGCCATAATACCCACTCAAACTAAGGGTAGGATAACGTGCACCTCTTGCAATTGACAAACCACTATATGCACTTTTCAACCTAAACTCCGAGCTCTTAATCTCCGGCATAACTGTTGAAGAGTAAGCGTATATCTGATTGCTTGGAATAAAAGCAATTTCATTTCCAGTATTTATGTCAGGCTTCACAATATCGAAATCGTCTTTCGTTTTCAAATCGAGCAACTGTATTAAATCAAGATACGAAAGGTCGAGCTGATTTTGTGCCGCCACCAAATTAGATTCTTCCAATGCCTGCTGTGCTTGTATGTCCAAAAGCATTCCCTTAGCTTGTGCTCCTGCATCTACCAGCACCTTAATTCTGTTAACTTGCATTTTTGTAATATCCACCTGGTTTTTGCTAATATCAAGTTGTTCTTTATTAAAAAGAATCTGCATATACACCTGAGCTATCCTCAATGCAATGTCGTTTTTCATCTTTTCAACATCATATTTGCTCGCCTGATAGTTATATTCGCTCTGCTTAACTTGATTTAGCTTCTGAAAACCGCTGAACAAATCGATAGAAGAATTAAGAGATAAAGACACCGACTGCGTCTTATCAGTACTATATGTATTTGAAGTAGGGTCTATATTTCTACCCCAATTGGTATTATAAGCTGCACCTCCATTTAAATTTGGAAGCATACTTAATTTATTTTGTAGCAAACTTACCTTATCCGATTCGGCACTTAGCTTGCTTTGTTTGATCTGAATGTTGTTTTCCAGAGCATAATTTATACATTCTTCCAACGACCATTTCTTTTGTGCATTGGTGTGTAAGAAGAGTATAACTAAAAAGATACCGGACATTACCAGTTTTCTCATCATAATTTGATTTATATAATAAAAAGCCTTATATTTTTTACAAAATTATTAATAAAATCCATCCTAAGCACTACAAAACGATTATTTTTTTTATTTATTTCAATAATAGCATTAATTTTGTTTCGGATTTATAACTTTAATCATAATAACAGTGAATAAAATAGTATTGACATTCATCATATTCTGTGTTTTCGTATCCCTGCATTTAAAAACAAACGCAGCCTTAACGAGTGATACCATACACGTTACTCATTATGCTATACATTTAGACATTGGAGCCACCAATTCAACCCAAATTAAGGGCTACACCGAGCTAAATATTATTGCAAAAATAATTAATGCAACAAATGTTAGCCTCAATTTGCTTGCTCTTTCTGTAGATTCAATTATTGTTGGCAATATGCCGAAGGTTTTTAATTACGATGGCGCAACCATTAGAATACCTTTTGCAGTTCCGCTTTCGACCACCGATACTTTAAAAATGAAGGTCTACTACCATGGGGCACCTACTGTGGAATCAACTGGTTGGGGCGGCTTTCACATGAGTCCAACCATATCTTACAATCTTGGAATTGCTTTTGCTCCCGACCCACATAATTATGGAAGATGCTGGATACCTTCTGTCGACGACTTTGCCGACCGTGCCACTTACGAATATTATATTACAGTTTTGTCGAGTCAAATGGCTGTATGTGGCGGTATTTTGCTATCGAACACCAACAATGGAAACGGCACCAATACGTATCACTGGTATTTCAACAAGCCAATCCCTGCCTATTTAGCTTCTGTTGCTGTGTCGAATTACGTTTCGGTAAGCGGCACTTACAATGGCATTTCGGGTAGCATTCCTACTAATATATATGTGAGTCCTGTGGATACCAACAAGGCCAAGGCTTCGTTCGTAAATCTAAATAATGTTTTGAATACTTTCGAGCATTACTGGGGACCTTACAGATGGCAACGTGTTGGTTACGTATCTACTCCCTTGGGAGCTATGGAGCACGCTACTAATATCGCCTACCCTTCGGCATCTATTGATGGCACTTTAAACAGCGAGTATTTGTATGCCCACGAGCTCTCTCATCACTGGTTTGGCGACCTATTTACCTGCACTACTGCCGAAGATATGTGGATTAACGAGGGTTGGGCTACCTATAACGAAGCTTTGTATAAAGAAGGTGTGTATGGAAAGACAGCTTATAAAGATTATCTTAGAAATAAGCTTAAAAATGTACTTCAATCCTGTCATATTAAAGACAATGGTTACCTGCCTGTTTATGGTATTTCGAGTGCTTATACGTATGGAGAAACCGTTTACCAAAAGGGTTCTACTATTGTGCAGACTTTGCGCGGATACCTTGGCGATTCAGTGTTTTTTCCTGCCGTACAACAGATGCTTAATCAATATGCTTATAAAAATATTTCGACTGCACAGATGCGGGATTTCTTTACCAATTATTCTGGTGTAAATATGAACGATTTCTTCAACTTTTATGTATATAATCCTGGGTTTAGCCACTTTTCTATCGACTCAGTGGTGCATACAGGTTCTGTAGGTACTTGCATTGTGTACGTTAGGCAGAAGTTGAAAGCAGCACCTGCTCTTGCCAATTCAAATATTGTGGAGGTAACTTTGATGAATAATGGCTGGCAAACTTATACCGATACCATTCATTTTAAT
The DNA here is from genome assembly GCA_964422385.1 of uncultured Bacteroides sp. GTDB lineage: Bacteria > Bacteroidota > Bacteroidia > Bacteroidales > JACABE01 > JBAXLO01. The sequence continues at coordinate 413 of CAYRBL010000429.1, read as the reverse complement.
GGTGAATATGGAAGCAAGGTTTTCAATCAACCCTTTCTGCCAATGGTCGCTATGCTCGATATGAACGAGAAACTTGCCGATGCTACCACCGATAAATATGTAATCGTAAAAGATACTGGAATTGTAGATTATCCTGAATGTTTCTTTAAGTTGAATGTAAAAAATATGGTCGATTCAGCCTTGGTGCGTATTGTGCACAATTGGGTGGCGCCCGATGCTTTCAAAACTCCGTTGGCGGATGTTAAAAGGATATCGCCCAATCGCTATTGGTCGGTGCAGGGTATTTTTCCTATAGGTTCGGCTATAAAAGGTCGTTTTTATTATGATAGATATTCCAACGATTATTTAGACAATGTTTTTATGCCGAGTCATCAAACTGCCGACTCTTTGGTGTTGCTTTTTAGAACCAATGC
>CAYRBL010000428.1:0-3019 GCA_964422385.1 uncultured Bacteroides sp. | reverse complement strand
AGATAGTCGGGGGTGTTGCTTTTATACTAAGGTTGGCAACCTGGAATAAGGTTTCATAAAAAACAAAACAAATAGAAAACAAAAATGAAAAGGATACTAATCTTATTATTAATATTATTTTCAACAATAAAATTATCAGCACAAATACAAAAAGATGTACTTGCAGCAGTATCGTCTAAGGATTTTGCTGCTTTTGAAAAGTATACTGAGACATTAACAAATTCGAAGAAAAGGATAAATTCATATTGGGAATACCGCCGCGAGCTTACAAAAGGATATCAAGAAGGTATTTTTTATTTTGAGAAATCAATTCCAGATAAAACCAATCCCGATATTTGCACTGTAAATATGTATAGGCTTACATTGCTTACTTCGGGTAATGACATTATATATTACAATATTTGTAAAGCAAAAAGAGACATGATGAATGGGAATTTTTCTGCCCCTTCCTCCTCAATATATATGTATAAAAATGATACAGCTTTTAGGAAACTTAAAGTTAATTTCAAAAAGATTTATGGTGCTTCACTTAACGAAAAAGAATTATTTAACGAAAACATAGTATATGGCAAATTATGTGGAATAGGTGGCACGCCTCCTGAGAAGAAAGTAGAAATTGATTTAATAGTACAGAAAAGAGATAGAACTAGTTTGATGAAATGGTTGCAGTCAACAAATACAGAAACACAAATATATGCAATAAATGGATATTTTCAACTAAAAGAACTCGGATTAAAAATAACAGATGAAGAATTGAAAATAATTAGATATGTAATGCGTAAAAAAGGTGATATTATTTCGTGTGGGGGCTGTATGCGTTCCAATGAGAAAATAAGTAGCGCTATCAGAGTTTTTAAGTTTTAAAATAAAATAAGTAGGGTTAATTATCCGCCAAAAAACTACCTTTAAAAATAAATTAAAAATATTTTTCTTTTTTAGTCTCAATATTAAAAAGAATAACTATCTTTGGGGTCTTTAAAAGTGTATATTTTTTTAGACATACTTTAAATAATAACCAAACATTTAATAAGAATATTATGGCAAATCTTAGTACAAAATACATGGGTCTTGAGTTGAAAAGTCCGGTAATTGTAGGTTGTTCGAGTTTAACAAACTCTATCGAAAACATTAAAGAATATGCTGCACATGGTGCTGGTGCTGTTGTTATCAAATCAATATTTGAAGAACAAATAAATTTAGAAACACATCACTTGGTTGAAACAAAAGATGAGAGTCTACAGACCTGGAACGAAGCATTCTCGAGCAACTTAATGAACCGTCCTTATCTTGACGACGAAGCTTATAAATATATAAGTGCACATGCGCATCAAAAGACTTTGCAAAACTATTTGGATGTAATAAAAGAAGCAAAAAAAGCTGTAGATATTCCAATTATTGCAAGTATAAACTGTATTTCACAATATGATTGGCATTTTTTCGCAAAAAGAATACAAGATGCCGGAGCTGATGCAATAGAGTTGAATGTGTACATACTACCTTCGGATTTCAACCATACTGCTGAAGAAAACGACACCTTATATTATCAAATAATCGATGAAATTAAGAAATATATCACTATTCCTTTTGCACTAAAAATAGGTTATTATTTCTCGGGAATGGCTAATAGTCTGCTTAAATTATCGCAAACAGGAGTAAGTTCGTTGGTGCTATTCAACAGACCTTACAATCCAGATATCGACATCAACAAATTAACTATTACCGACAATAATTTGTTTAGTAATATCCACGAATACTCACAGGTGTTGCGTTGGATGGCAATACTATCGGGTAAGTTGAAATGCGATCTTTCGGCTACTACAGGTATTCATAATTGGGAAGTGGCAGTTAAACTTTTATTGGCAGGAGCCGATAGTTTGCAGGTAGTTTCTGCAATTTATCTGAAAGGTCCAAAAGTTATTAGCGACATGAACGAAGGCATTTCAAAATGGATGGAATCGCATAACTTTAATTCGATTGCAGATTTTAAAGGTAAACTAAGTATGACCAATATAAACAACCCTGCCGACTATGAAAGAGTGCAGTTTATGAAACTATATTCGAAAATTGAATAAAAAATTAAACTAACATATTTTTGAAATGCTTTTTGTAAATACTTGTTTGCAAAAAGCATTTCTTATAATAATATAACAACAACATAAATGATATTTAAACGCAATATTCTATTCTTTATAATGCTAACAGGCTGGTGTGTTACCGGTTTTTCTCAACATACCTTTAAAAGTTATAATGAGGAAATAAAAGCATATCAGGACACGATGAATATTGAGTTTGCAGATACCTCTCAAAGCCCATTAACCAGAGAAGATATTGTACATTTTAAGAAACTAGATTTTTTTCCTATCGATAGCACTTATAAAATCACAGCAAATTTTAAATTAGCAATGGGTGAAATCCCTTTCCCAATGAAAACAACTACAGCACGAAGACCAATGTATGTAAAATATGGCGAAGTGCATTTTGTTTTTAAAGGTGTGGAGTGCAAACTTAACGTATATCAGAACTTAGATTTAATAAAAAAAGAAGGCTATAAAGACTATCTATTTCTTCCTTTCACCGACCTTACCAATGGTTTCGAAAGCTATGGAGGAGGAAGATACATTGATTTGAGAATACCCGATGGAGATACTATTATTATTGACTTCAACAAAAATTACAATCCTTATTGTGCCTATAACCATAAATATTCGTGCCCAATACCACCCGAAGAAAATAATTTGAATGTGGAAATTAAGGCTGGTGTAAAAACATTTAAGAATTAATGATGGTTTATGAATTTTAAACAGACATATAAGTATACATTATTATTAATAGTACTACTTTTTATTACGTCGAAAACACATTCTGCTCCCAATATTAGTTTTTTCACAGATGGGAAAACAGATTATGTAATTCTTGTTCCTGCAAATGCTTCAGACAAATGTAAAAATGCAATAGATCAATTACGGATTTATGTAAAAAGAATGACAGGTACCCAATTGCCTTGCACTGATAATATGAA
>CAYRBL010000427.1:0-3027 GCA_964422385.1 uncultured Bacteroides sp. | reverse complement strand
AGCATCAACAAGAGCTGAGTATTGCTCTCATCCTGACCGCCTCTCCATTTAAGGAGAGGGCTTATATTATGTGTTCGGGAATTATGAAGTGAGGATAATATTATTTTCTTCTACCATTTTTCTGAGGTTTCTTATGGCATATCTCATACGTCCAAGAGCTGTATTGATGCTTACATTAGTATGTTCGGCAATATCTTTAAAACTCATATCAGCAAAATGACGCAATTCGATTACCTCTCTTTGTTCTTCGGGCAAATATTCTAAAAGATTTCTAACATCTGCATGAATTTGCTCTGTTATCATCTTTTTTTCGATAGAATCATCACTCACTTTGATGGTATCGAAGATATCATATTCAGAATTGTTATCAACAACCATGAATTTTTTAGCTTTGCGGAAATGGTCAATGGTAATATTATGCGCAATACGCATAACCCAATGAATAAATTTCCCTTCTTCCTTATAGTTTCCGGAACGAAGAGTTAGGATTACTTTTACAAAAGTTTCCTGAAAAAGATCTTCTGCTATCATTCGATCCTTTACTACCAATAAAATATGCGAGAATACTTTCTTCTGATGGCGAGTAATTAATATCTCGAGCATCTGATGATTACCATTTAAATATTCAGCTATTAGCTCATTGTCGCTAAGATTGCTTACGTTCATTGTTTCCTCCTTTTGTTATATTACTATGAAAAAGAGTAAGAATTTATTCGATAATCGGCCCTCCAGATTTAATTTGTTAATATACTATGTTTAATTTTTCTGCAAATATACAACATATTTTTTAAAAAGCAAGCGTTTTATTAAAAAATATTTCATTTTAATGCATTATTTATTTTATAAGACGCAAAAAATGCGAAAATGTTCACTTAAAAAAGTTATTTAAACTACAGGTGGCACTGGTGGAATAGGTGGAATTGTACCATGATCGCTATCGGGATACAATAAAAATTTCTGTGTCATGGCATAATTATCATAATACACCTTTTTGGAGCATATGCTAATTGTATCCATATCGTCCCAAACAAAATTATATTCATCAACTCTGTCCTGTGTAAATTTACGACGATCCTTAATATCTTTGTATTGTTTATTACTATCAGTTTTTAGTTTTGTAATCAAGGTTTGGAATGCAGTTTGATTGGCTGCTGTCCATCCTTTGGCTAACAATGCAGTTGCAAAAGCAGGTATGGCTGCTTTTTCGTGTGCTCTTTCTAAAAACTGAGGAAATTTTAGAGCATTATCGAATACTTTTTTATATCCTTTTATACCAAATTCATTTTGAATAGTTGAATTACCCTTAAAAGCAAGTTCAACATACGAAAATAGATCCTGAACCATGTTTCTGCTGTTCTCCATATCTAAATCTAATGTTGTTGTTTCTACATGAGTGTCATCCTGATTTTCTGCATTTGTTACAAAATCTTCAGCAGCAACAATTTTTGCCATAAATGCAGTTAGAAATGCTGCATCAATAAAAGGATATTTTGCTGAAAAATCGGCAATGTTTTCCTGTAAGGCCGTGTAGAATAATCTTGCTTGAGCCATCATTACTAAATCGGCTTTTGAGTATTTTCTTTTGTGTTCTGTTCCTTTTTTCATATTGGTTATTTTTAAGTGTTAATTATAAGAATTATTTTCTGCAAAGATACTAATTTAATCAATACAAAATTTTTAATTTCAAATTAATTAAAATTTAATTTTATTAACAATTATTTTTAGCATTATTCTTTCAAATATATTTTCTATAGTATTGCTGTTTAGTTATATGTTGAAATTTCTTTTTTAACAAATAAATATATCATTCTTTCAACATATTATTTTTTTCAGATGGATTAACTAAAGAACTAGTCAGAGTAGCTAGAACGATGGCTGAAATAACTATGAGGTTGGAGTAAGCTGCTAGAACGATAGCTGAAGCTGCTAGAACGATAGCTGGAGCTGCTAGAACGATGGCTGGAGCTGCTAGAACGATAGCTGGAGCTGCTAGAATGCCCCCTAAAGTGTTGAACATGCTATCTTAAGCAGCTAAATAGACTTTTGAAGTAGCTAGATAAACTTCTTTACCATTTGAAAGAAAATGATGCTCTAAAAGTTAACAATTACCTCAAAAATTTAAAATAAAAAGAATAATAGGATAAAAAGGTAGAATAATTTTTGAAAATTTAATTAGAAAAAGAGGTCGCAGCGATGCTGCTTAAAGACATTTTTGGATGGTTTGCTACAAATAGTTCGCCGCTATGCGGCTTAAAGCAGCGTAGCTGTAACCTATTTGTAGAAAAAAGTACACGCTAAAATCAAAGCAGCATAGCTGCGACCTATTATAACTAATAGTTTCAGTAAAAATTTACTTATTGGCTTCTAATATTGCTTTTGCCCAGGTTTCGGAAAGATAACAATTCCATCTTACAGATTCTGCACCATAATATTTAAAACTAATATGCAGATTTAAACACTTATTTTTAATTCTTATCATATTAAAAATAGTCATGTTTAAAGGTTCTTTATTTTTAGCATCAAAATTTTCGGAAAATAAACATGCATAAGCATCTTTTGAGTTATAAACAACACCAATTTTTTGAGGATAAAAATCATCTGTATGATAAACTTTGGGGATTAAACCTTTTTTTAAAGAGTCGCAACCTTCAATAATTTGATTTATTCCATTTCTTTTAAATTCTGATATTATTCTTCGATCATTTATAAACCCATTCTTAATACTGTCATCTTCTAACTCCGTTTTAAAACAGTCGATAACAATACTTACCCACCTTAATTTATAATAATCATGCTCGTTTTTTAATTTTTTAATATCAGTAGTATCTAAAAATATATAATATAGTGAATCAGCACGCATATTATTACCTCTAAAGAAGCATTTTCTATCATCTGATACTTCTATATATTTTTTAAAAGGATTAGGTATCTTAACCTGAGCCCATATTATTTTATTTGAATCAAGTTTATTAACTTTAGAATGTTTACACCCAAGTACAAGCAACCCAAGTGCAGCAATCAAAACTA
>CAYRBL010000426.1:0-3034 GCA_964422385.1 uncultured Bacteroides sp. | reverse complement strand
AAAAATAATTTGCTGTTGTGCTATTTAATTTAGTAGTTTTGTGAAAAATAATAATTGAATATAAATAAGTTTATGAGGAAAATAAATAGATTTAAATAGAATTATCAAATAAATGTAACTTTTTAATAAGAAATACATATAAATGTTTTAATTTTGCACAATATTTAAAACCCAACTTAGTTACATTGGTAAAAAAATATTAATCCAACTTAATTACATTACAAAAAAATGAAAAACAAATATATTGATCTTATCGAACAAACTTTTGAATTCCCTACTGACGAATTCAAAGTAGCTGATGATGAATTGCATTTTCATAATGTTCCTTTAATGGACATTATAAAACAATATGGAACGCCTTTAAAAATTAGTTTTTTACCCAAAATAACTTCACAGATTCTTCGCGCAAAGCGTTTGTTTAATGTAGCTATGGCTAAGGTGGACTACAAAGGTGATTATAATTATTGCTATTGTACAAAAAGCTCTCATTTTTCATTTGTATTGGACGAAGTATTGAAAAATGATGTAAATTTAGAGACTTCTTCTGCTTTTGATATCAATATTATTCAAGAGTTATTAGCTTTGGATAAGATTAAAAAAGATAAATTTATAATTTGTAATGGATTTAAACGACCTCAATATGTCGAAAATATTGTTGAATTAATTCATACTGGCTTCGAAAATGTTGTTCCTATCTTAGATAATAAAGATGAACTCAGATTGCTCGACGAACAATTAACTTCCAGATGCAAGATAGGTATACGTATAGCTGCCGAAGAAGAACCTATGTTTGAGTTCTACACTTCAAGACTAGGCATACGATATAATGATATACTTCCTTTCTATCTCGAAAAGATTAAAGACAATCCAAAATTCGAACTCAAGATGCTTCACTTCTTTATTAATACAGGTATTAAAGATTCGGCTTACTATTGGAATGAATTATCGAAATGTGCTAATATATATTGTGAGTTAAAGAAAATATGCCCTGAGTTAGATTCTTTAAACATAGGTGGAGGCTTCCCAATTAAAAATACTTTAGGGTTCAACTACGATTATGAATACATGGCAGAGGAGATTATAGCGCAGATCAAAAACATTTGTGAAGTACAAAAGGTAGCCGAACCACATATATTTACTGAATTCGGTTCGTTTACTGTTGGAGAAAGTGGAGCAACTTTGTTTTCAATCATCGACCAAAAGCAACAAAATGATAGAGAGTCATGGAATATGATTGACAGTTCGTTTATGACAACTTTACCCGACACCTGGGCAATTAATCAAAGATACATTCTTTTAGCAATTAATAATTGGGATAAAGAATATCAGAGAGTATTCCTTGGTGGACTTACATGCGACAGTCAGGATTTTTATAATGCCGAAGCACATTCTAATGCTGTGTATCTTCCGAAAATTGAAAATGGAGATACACAATATATAGGATTCTTCCACACGGGTGCTTATCAAGAATCGCTGGGAGGATATGGTGGTATACAACATTGCCTGATTCCATCGCCCAAACATATTATTATAGATATAGACGAAGATGGCGAATATTTCACTAAATTATTTGCAAAAGAACAAAGCCATAAATCGATGTTAAAAATATTAGGATATTAAAAAATATATTTTCCATTGTTTGTTATTGAAATTTATTAATTTTGCAGCTGAAAATAAAACAAGAAACTTTTCGATATGAATAAAAAAGATTTGTTGAAAGATGTAGTTAAACATATAGACATTAAGTCGTTTGACTCTACACCAATTATTGATTCAATGCGCGATATGTCGTTCACATCACGTGATACAGCTAATGCTACCGACATATTGAACATGATGATTAAAGAAAATGATTGCAGTATCATTTTAACTTTAGCAGGAAGTACAAGTGCAGCAGGATGTATGCAAGTTTATGTTGACATGGTAAAAGCCAATATGATAGATTGTATAGTTGCAACTGGAGCATCTATTGTTGACATGGACTTCTTCGAAGCTTTAGGCTTCAAGCATTACAAAGGCAGTCCTTATGCTGATGATAAACAGTTAAGAGATCAATATATTGATAGAATTTATGACACATATATAGATGAAGAAGAACTTCAGAATTGTGATCATACTATTAAAGTTATTACTGATAGTTTGGAGAAAAGACCTTACTCTTCTCGTGAATTTATAAAGGAAATGGGTAAGTATTTAGTTGAACATTCAGTTAAAAAAGACTCATTGGTGCAAGTTTGTTACGAACATAATGTACCAATCTTCTGCCCTGCTTTCACTGATAGTAGTGCAGGTTTCGGACTTGTATTACATCAATGGGAGAACCCAGATAAGCATTTATCAATAGATTCAGTAAAGGATTTCCTTGAGTTAACACAGGTTAAAATGGCAGCTCCAACAACTGGTTTGTTTATGATTGGTGGTGGTGTTCCAAAGAATTTCACACAAGATACAGTTATTTGTGCTGAAGTATTAGGAAAAGATGTTCCAATGCATAAATATGCAGTCCAAATTACAGTTGCTGACTCAAGAGATGGCGCTTGTTCAAGTTCTACTTTGAGAGAAGCTTCTTCATGGGGAAAAGTAGATACCGTTTACGAACAAATGGTATATGCTGAAGCTACATCGGTATTACCTATTATGATTAGTTATGCTTATCATAAAGGAGACTGGAAAAAGAGAACTAAAAAAGAATGGTCAAAATTATTTGACAAAAAATAATATACATTATAGTATACATAAAAAAAGCTTCATTCGTTTGAATGAAGCTTTTTTTATATCTATTAATTAAATAGTATTACGAAATCTTTGAATAACCTTTCATAATACCACGTGTTGATCTGTTGATGAAAGATAATATTTCATCTCTTTCAGGAGTAGCTTGCATTTCAGCTTCTATAACGTCAGTAGCTTGACTAACATTTAATCCTTTTAGATAAATTATTCTATAAATATCCTGAATTTCTTTAATCTTTTCAGAAGTAAATCCACGACGACGTAATCCAATAGAATTAATACCTACATAAGAAAGTGGTTC
>CAYRBL010000425.1:0-3072 GCA_964422385.1 uncultured Bacteroides sp. | reverse complement strand
TTTTTGAATAAGTACCAGCTGAATTATAACTAACACCATTCCATACATAAGGCATTTGGTTATTACAAACACTTACATTAGTTGTAGAAGTTGTATTAACAGGAGCAGGAGCACAATCAAAGTTACCGTTTCCTATGCCAGATGTACCATTATCGTAGTTATTGTTAAGCATATCTAAAGCAGTATTCAAATCGCTAATACTATATGTACTTGCACAACCACCTAAAGCGTTATTAGCTTCGTTTAATACAAATTGTACTGATTTACCCGTGAATATACCATTGTTATATACTAAGTCTTTTAAATGAGAAGTATTAATTCCAAAATTAGCATCATAGTTATCTAAAGCTACGTTAAGAGCAGCTGCTAAAACCTGACCAACAAAAACATTATAAGTACCAGTAGGATTTGTTGCTGACGAAGTAAGTGCAGTTGCAGTTGAACCTTGTGGTAAAAAGCCTTTAATAGCTAAAGCACTAGTAAAATGAAGTGTATATCCAGAGGCACAACCTATAGTAATACCACTTGGGAATGCACTTGCAAAATTGTTTTGTAAATAAGTAGCAGGAGCACCATTACCACCCCATCCACCTTGAGTTTGTGTTCTGAAGCCAGCACATTTGTTTGAAGTTAATGTTTGAACTGGAACAGTAGCAACTGAAGAAATATTATTGCTTGAAATTGGATCAGTTTGTGCACCACTAATTGTAGCAGTATTAGTATATGAACCAGTAGCATTAACATTTGCTACAATTGTTAAAGAAGCACTATCTCCATTATTCAAATTTCCAATCATCCAACTTGGAGTTGTCCAGGTACCAGTAGAAGTATTAGCACTTACAAAAGTATAACCTGAAGGTAAAACATCAGTAACTGTAACTCCAGTAGCATTGTCTATGCCGTGATTATATGCTTTAAGTGTAAAACTTACATAAGATCCAATATAAGGAGTTGAATTGTTTACAGTCTTTACAACTGCTAAATCAGCTACACTTATTTTAATATCTTCGTCAAAAGAAATATTATTTGTAGTATCTGGATCAGGATAAAGGTTAGAAGGAATAACTTGAGCAGTATTCTTTAAATTCCCATTTTGGGAAACTGGTACAGCTAAGTTAACTGTGTATACGATTTGTCCATTTAAAGGAAGGTTTACAAATTGATCTAAGTTACCAGTTCCGCTTGCTGTTCCTGTAGCTCCATTAGTAAAAACTGCTGTCCAGTTTGTAATGCTTGTTCCAACAGGTGCAATATCTTTTACTTCTGCTCCTAATGATTTGTCAGGACCATTGTTTTTAACTGTAACAGTATATGTAACTGTAGTACCTGAAGAATATGTATTTTTACCATCAGTTTTGTTTATTTGTAAATCAGCACAAAAAGGCTTTGTTATTTGCATTCCACTGATAGCTGATTTTCTTATAACCCACCATGTGTTTATTGTTCTGTTATCACCAAAAAATGGATAGCCAGCAGCATACCATTTGTTAACACCATTAGTATCTACTGAACTACCTCCTACAGGTACTGGAGGTGTTACTCCAATTAAATCTTTTTTTCCAGCTGGCATCGAAGCAAATGCTGCTAAAGGAGTATTATCATAATACATAGTCATATCACCAATACCTAAAGGACGAACTAATCTAGATAAGAAACCATTAGGATTGTTTTCTGCATCATAAACTGGTAAATGAGTTATACCTACTTTTGTGAATATTTCAATTTTAAAATTAAGGTTTGAATCAATTGTATTACCTAAACCATCTTTTCCATCCCAGAAAATACAATTATTACCTGTTGTTACATTTTGTTCAATAACTCTGTCAATAGGGTCAAAGTAGTATCCATTATTGTTAATGTCTAATCTTAATTCAGTAATTGCATTTCCATCAACAGTAACATTAAAACATAAATTGTTTCCACAACCTGTTAAGCTGTTAAAAGTTAAATTACGAGAGCCATTAGAATTTGAAGGGTAGAGTATGGAATCAGGGTTATTTAAAAACAATTTGTACTCTGGCGTTCCTAATTGACCATCTCTGGATTTTCTATTCTCTATAAGCGAGCCATTATTCTGAGATCCCCATTCATTGTTGAAAATTCTGAATGCAAATGGTTGCAAGCCGTTTAAATCTATTTCAGTTACAATTTGATCTGTTGTGTATGAGAAAATACTACCAAAGTAACCACCCACTGTATAACTTTGAGTACTGAAACCCCAGTTATAAGACCAAAGTCTACCATTTTGAACATTTGTATTTGAAGAACCATTTGCTATAGTAATATCATAATAAAGCAAATCTATTTCAGTATTATTTGCTGTGGTGTCAACATTAAATTCTATATAATAATCTCCATTGTAATGGCTGTTTATATTAGAATTTGGATCAAAAACATTTGCTAAATAGCCTCCAGTATTACCACTTAAATTACTTGGACCAATGTTTGCTTGAGTCCAAGTAGAAATATAACCAGCACTGGAACTTGTTGGTATAGTACTTGTAAAAACGATAGTTCCATCAGCTCTTTTTATTCTATAATAAACTGGTTTAGCAGTATAGCTATTCTTCTTGAATCCTAAATATACTTTTTCAGTAGTATAATCTTTAATACTAAAAAACAGACGATCGTTGATATCTGTTGCTGTCCAACCTGCAAACTTAGAGGAATCACCACCAGCTGCTGTTCTGTTAACCTGTAATAACACAGCTTGTGTTGTTGCTGCGTTGTAAGGTGTTGTTTGTTTAGTACCTTCAGCTAAAATATTATTTGAAATAGAAAGTATTAAAAATAAAAAGATTCCAACTATTAGTTGAATCTTTTTTGATATTGATGTTGTTAAATTACTCATGGCGTTAAAATTTGATTTTATTACATAATAAACTACACTTTATTATGTCACGCGTATGAATAAGCAAAAACAATACCTTTGATAATTAAAAAATATTTGGTATTTATAAGTTAAATGTAAAAAGCTGTAAAACAGAATAAAATTTGTTATATATTTTTCTTGTATAATTATAATGTATAAATAGACGATAATGAATTTGTCCCAAATTGGTGATTTTGTTC
>CAYRBL010000424.1:0-3072 GCA_964422385.1 uncultured Bacteroides sp. | reverse complement strand
ACATCCCCAAAGGAGTCGTGTTTATTATCAAAAGATTTTTAAGAATACAATTTGCATCCACGTCGTTATACGTAATTGTATTTTCAGTTTTGTTTCTACTTACAAACTGAAAATCGATATTTAATTTCTTTAAAACGTAAGCAACTGCTTGAGATGCGCCACCTGTTCCAAGAACTAAAGCAGAATTATGATATGATTTTAATAATGGTTTTAAAGATTCTTCAAAACCTATACAATCTGTATTGTATCCTTTTAATATGTAATTTTTGCTTTCGCGAATAACTTTAACGCAATTTACTGCACCAATATTAAGGGCAGTTTCATCAAGTTCGTTAAGGTAAGGAATAATTGTTTTTTTGTGAGGAATCGTCACACTGAAGCCATACAAATCGGGATTATTATTAATAACCTCTTTTATACTTTTGATATTCTCAATAGGGAAAATATCAAATTCAGCATCTATAATGTTCTCTTTTAAAAATTTATTAGCAAAATATTTTTGGGAGAAAGAATGCGAAAGTGGATACCCTATAATACCAAATTTTCTCATTTAATTGTTCAATTCTTTAGGAAGAAACTGCATAAAAGTATCGCCTCTCAATCCCATACGTAAAGTCTCGAGAGATATTATCTCGTTAGGAGCAATGTTGCCTAAGTTAACATTGGCACCAAAGTGCTTAATGAACCATACTTGTTGAGATTTTAATGGGGCTTCCCAAAGAATTTTTTCTTGGGGAACTATTGCTAGTATCTTGTCGATAAGTTCAGAGTTGGCTTTGCCATCAGCACCATAAATACCAACAGTTCCACTTTCTCTTGCTTCACAAATTACTTTTATAGAGCCTGCCAAAAGTTCGTTTTCCATCATACCAACCCATCTTTCAGGAGTAATAATTACGCCTGCTTCTTTAGAGCCAACCTCAGAGATTACCGTGAAATCTTTTGATAGCTTATTTATATAATCACATTTCAAATTATGATCCAAGGTCATTGAACCATCCGAAATTTCAATAGTTTCAATGTTAAGTTTGCTTATAAGTTTTTTATAGTCTTCGTATTTATTTCTGATGATAAAAGCTTCAAATAAAGTTCCGCCAAGGTAAACTTTGATGCCTGCATTATGATAACATTTAATCTTTTCTTCAACCAAATTTGTGAACAAAGAGGTGCCAAACCCCAGTTTTATATAATCAATTAATGGATGCGCAACTGATACGAGGTCTTCAGCTTCGCGTAAGCTTAAGCCTTTGTCCATTATCATAGTTAAACCTGCTGTTCTTGGTTTATTTTCTCTTGTTGGCAAGAAAGGTAAATCTATTAACATAGTCTTTGTTCTTTTTTGGTTTGAATATCAATTTTAAATTGAAGAATTATATCTAATAAGTGTGAATTATCTTCAAATTCGGCAACATATTCAATCAAATCGTCGGCAAAACTTAAATCCATATCCAAAGCAGTTTCTAAAATATTATAAGCTTCTTTAATTTCTTTTTTTAATAAATGATAAGCCGACAAACGATATAATAATTCGGCATTATCTGGTTGATAGCTGATGCCTGTTTTTATAATTTCGATAGCCATATCTAAGTTATCGGCTGCTTGATATGCATCCGAATATTCTATCCAGATATCTAAGTTAGCAGGTTCGAGTTCCGATACTTTGCGATAAGTATCGAGGGCTTCGTTCATACCTTGCTTTTGTTGAATATCGGCTAATAAGAATAGGTATTCTGTATTTTCAGGTTCCAGATCGACGGCTCTATGGATATCTTTTAAACTTTGTTCGATATTTTTTAATTCAAAGCACGACATCCCTCTTCCCAACCAAGCGTCAGCAAAATTTTCGTCGTGTTCAATTGATTTTGTATAGCTGTCAATTGCCGCTGGATAGTTCTGCATTTTTTCGTAGCACTCGCCTATATAATAATGTGCTATTGCTTTATTATCTTCCAAAGCCAACATTTCGTTATAAATATCAACAGCATTTTGAAATTGATTTAAATTTATATAAGTGGCAGCTTTATTATAAAAACCGATAAGGAAAGTGTCGTCGATAGTTATTGCGTAATCGAAGGCTTCAACAGCTTTTTCGTAAAGGCCTACGATATTAAAAGCGATTCCAAGGTTAAGCCAGCCAACTTTACTATAAGGATTTTCTTCCAGATAATTCTCGAAGAAAGAGATGCTGTCGCTCATTCGTTGGGCAAACTCATAATTAAGGGAGAGTTCATAGAGCACTGCTTCGTTATCTGGATTTATTTCTAAGGCCTTCTTTAGATATTCAATCGCCTTATTATAATTGCCTAGGTTTTCGTATTCGAAGGCAATATTTATATAAACATCGTCGAGTTCTTCGGCTTTATTTAGTGCTTTGTGATATTCTTCTATTGCTTTTTCGTATCTTTTTAATTGGCTATAAATAGCTCCTTTTGTAAAGAAAACATCAGAGTTTGTAGGGTCTAAAAGTTCAACTTTGGCAAGTAGTTCGAGTGCTTTGTCGGTTTTATCTGAGTAGGCATATAGCTGTGCTTTTTTTAATAAGAGGCCTACAGATTTTGGGTGCTGACCAGTAGCATATCTTAGTGCTAAACTAGTTTTGCTTAGGTTGTTTTTTTCGAGAAAGTGGTCAATGATAATTTCAAATTCGTCCACATCAAAAAAGTAGGATTGCTTACTTTCGAGCATGGATTCAAATTTATCTATTAGATTTTTGATTTCCTCGTCAGAATATTCTTCAAAATTTTCGTCCATTTATTGTGTAAAAGTTTGCTGCAAAATTAATAAAAATTATTGAATTTATATCTATACAATAATTCAATAACTAAATTGAAATAATAGATAATAAGTAAAACAGTTTAATGCTAAAAATGTCTTTAATGAATAAAATTTATATTGTAAGTTATAATCTTTAAAAAAGATGCTATTTGAGAGATCTTTTAAAGCATATTAATATCACTGTGGTTTCTGTAACCCCTGATTTTGCTCAGTTTTATTTAAAAGTGGTCGATATCAGGGACGAAGTGGTCAATATCAGAGCGGGGGGAATCAATAACATTTGCTCAGGTGTCAATA
>CAYRBL010000423.1:0-3083 GCA_964422385.1 uncultured Bacteroides sp. | reverse complement strand
AGCTAACAAATATCTAAGCCTTCAAAAGATAAAATCATTTTATTAAAAAGTTATAAACAATCCTAAAAGCTATCTCTAAAATAAGTACTTTTACAAAGTCAATTTCGAGACTATCTTTTTTATTTAAGAGTATGTTTTTCAACTCTCTTTTTTAAAATATACAATTGCTTATTGACCTTTTAATATTAATGACTGGAATAAACATTAGCTAATGCCCGAATTTACACATTTACATGTCCACACGCAATACTCGATATTAGATGGCTTTTCTGATATCAAGAAACTTATTTCTAAAACAAAAGAACTAGGGATGAAGTCAATTGCCATCACCGACCATGGTAATATGTATGGAGTTTTTACCTTTTTTAGTGAAGCGAAAAAGCAGGGCATCAAACCTATTATAGGCTGCGAAGTGTACGTTGCACATAATTCTATTTCAGAAAAAAATAAGAAAGACGACCGTAGCGGATACCATTTAATACTTCTTGCTAAAAACATTGAAGGCTATAAAAACCTATCCAAACTGGTGTCGTATGGCTTCATTGATGGTTTTTATTATACTCCCCGAATTGATAAAGAATTATTAAAGAAATATAGTGGAGGGCTTATTGCTAGTAGTGCTTGCCTCGGTGGGGAGCTTGCTAAAACAATAATGAACGAAGGTATTGCTAAAGCAGAAGAAGTAGTTAACGAGTTTAAGGAGCTGTTCAACGAGGATTATTACATGGAAATGATGAACCATGGATACCCTGAACAGCATGCCGTTAATAAAGCTATTGTTGAGTTAAGTGCAAAAACCGGCGTAAAGTATATTGCCACCAACGATTTGCACTTTATTAATGCTGCGGATTACGAAGCACACACCATCCTAATTTGTTTGAACACAGGTAAAGATTTAAGTGATGCGGAGGGGATGCACTATACTGGGCAGGAGTATTTAAAGTCGCCTGAACAGATGCTTGGTTTGTTTCCTGATTATCCCGAAGCACTTGAAAACACGCAGGAGATAGTAGCTAAAATAGAAGATTTCGACCTTCGAAAAGATCCTATCCTACCTAAGTTTCCATTGCCGGAAGGCTTTGATGATGAAAATGTATATCTGGAACACCTTGCCTGGTTAGGGGCCAATAGATTATATTCGGAGATAACCGATGAGGTAAAAGAGCGTATAGAGTTTGAGCTGGCTACAGTTAAGAGGATGGGATTCCCTGGATACTTCTTAATTGTGCAGGATTTTATTAATGAGTCGAGGAAGATGGGGGTAAGAGTGGGCCCAGGTAGAGGTTCGGCGGCTGGCTCTGCGGTGGCATATTGCTTAGGCATCACCACAATTGACCCTATCAAATACAATTTACTGTTCGAAAGGTTCCTTAATCCCGACCGTATTTCAATGCCCGATGTGGACGTTGATTTTGATGATGCAGGCAGGGAAAAAGTTATTAATTATGTTATCGAAAAGTATGGTAAGGAAAAGGTGGCTCAAATCGTTACCTTTGGTAGTATGGCTGCCAAATCTTCGATAAAAGATGTGGCCAGAGTGCTGAAACTTCCTTTGCAGGATGCAGAACGTTTAACCAAACTTATTCCCGAAAGGGCAGCCAACTTACAGGAGGCATTTAAAGGTTCGAACGAGCTGAATGAGGCGAGAAATAATGGGGATGATCTTACCAAAAAAACCTTAAGACTTGCTGAAGCTTTAGAGGGTTCGGTTAGGAATACAGGCACACATGCGTGCGGTATTATCATAGGCCCTGAAGACCTTACAAACTTTGCTCCGCTTAGTACTGCAAAGGATACCGACATGCCGGTTATACAGTTTGAAGGTAGTTTGGTAGAGAGTGCAGGTCTTTTAAAGATGGACTTTTTAGGCCTAAAAACACTTACTATCATAAACGATGCGCTCAAAAATATAAAGTATAGTAAAGGTGTCGACCTTGATATTGATAACACTTCTTTGGAGGATAAAGAAACCTACGAATTGTTCAGTAGGGGCGATACTGTTGGGATTTTCCAGTTTGAGTCGGATGGTATGCAGAAATACTTGCAAGACCTTAAGCCCAACCGTATTGACGACCTTATTGCTATGAATGCATTGTACCGTCCGGGTCCTATGGAGTATATCACCAATTACGTTAATCGTAAGCACGGCCGCGAGCCCATCACTTACGCTTATCCTATTATGGAGAAGTATTTGAGCGATACGTATGGCATCACGGTGTATCAGGAACAGGTTATGCTTTTGTCACAGGAATTGGCTGGTTTTACTAAAGGTCAAGCCGATACCTTGCGTAAAGCGATGGGGAAAAAGCAAATCGAGGTGATGAACAAGCTCAAGGACGACTTTGAAAAAGGTTGCCTTGCCAATGGCTACGAATTGGATAAAGTTAAGAAGATTTGGAACGATTGGGAGGCTTTTGCGCAGTATGCTTTCAACAAATCGCACTCTACTTGTTATGCTTTTCTGGCTTATCAAACAGGTTATTTAAAGGCGCATTATCCTGCCGAATTTATGGCTTCTGTGCTCACACACAACTTATCGGACATCGAAAAGGTAACTTTCTTTTTGGACGAATGCAAGCGTTTAGGCATACAAGTTTTGGGTCCTGATGTCAACGAAAGTCAGTGGAATTTCTCGGTACCCAAAGATAATGTTATCAGGTTTGGTTTGGGAGCTGTAAAAGGTTTGGGCGAATCACCTGTTGAGGCCATTGTGAGCGAAAGAAGCGAGAATGGTCCTTATAGGTCTATCTTTGATTTTATAAAAAGAGTATCTCTTAAGAATATCAATCGTCGTGTGGTTGAAGCCTTGGCTATGAGCGGTGGTTTCGATTGTTTTACCGAGATTCATCGTGCTGTTTTCTTTGCAATGGATGGTGATATTTCGTTCACCGAAAAGCTTATTCGTTATGCAAATAATCACAATGAAGCTTCCAGTGCTGGTCAGCATTCCTTGTTCGACGATCCGGGATTGGCAATAGATGAGCAGGTGACCACTGATCCTGATATTCCTCGAGTGTCGCCTTGGTCTAGTATCGAACAACTTAAAAAGGAAAAAGAAATTGCAGGTTTCTATCTTTCGGGGC
>CAYRBL010000422.1:0-3088 GCA_964422385.1 uncultured Bacteroides sp. | reverse complement strand
GCCGAATGAGGACCAATATCTATAGTAGCTAAAGTTTTAATAGTTGGCAGAGTTGCAGGTGCAAATGCAAGTCCTCTGAAAGATTTGTTTGTTGAAGCTGTTGCCAACTCAGTATACGTAGATCCTACACCATTATCTATTATTTTTACAAGTTTCGAAACCGTATTTATAGCATAGATTACAGGCATAGTGCCCGACCAATCTATCGTCAAACTTCTTGCTCCAGCACCTAATGATGAACCTACTGGCAAGGTATAAGCTAAGGACCAAATGCCACCGGTGTTTACATATTTTAAAATACCTCCAGAGCCATTTATTCTATCGTCGGCGATGTAACACACATCACTTGTCGAATTAAATACAAATGCATAAGGCGAACTGGTGGTGCCTGTTGATATAAAATTAGTGGCTGAGGTGTTGGCTACTGTTGGCAATCCAGTACCCACAGCCCATATTCCATAGGTAGTTCCCGATGCATTGCTGAAATATAATTGCTCGTTAAATATATTAATGGCACGTATGTTAGTTACTGTAAAACTAACCTGACCAGCTACTCCTGCACCAAAGTACTGTACTCCGCCTGCGGTTCCTGAGGCTATTCCTCCTGCCCAATAGTTGTTGTTGTAGGTTACGCCCGAGCGGATACTGTTGCCTGTATAGGCAGCTGTTGACGAAAAATAGTTTATGTTAAAAGCATTATCTACTCTCAATAGTTTTCGTGGGTAAGTAGTAGCAGCTGAAGTAGAAATGGTGGCAACAGCTGTTGATGCATCGTAGCCTGCAAGTGTCAGATATTTTTTGTCGGGCGACAAAGTAAGCAATCCTTCAGAGGTGGCACTTCCGGAGTTAACTAATTTATTGATGCCTGTTGTGGGTATTGCAAACGATTGCACAAATATGCCGTTAGGGGTATATTCGTCGAGGAATACTGATGCTGATGCTGTTGATAGGGCTGCGGTTCCGTCGCCTACTCTTAGCACTACCAAATTGCCTGCGCTAAATTGCGATTGCCCAATTGTTGGGTTCAATAATAATAGTATAATAAATATTATTATTAAATATATTGCAGTTGACTTCTTCTTAAAATTAAAATCAATTTTCATTACTAATTATTCATAAATACTCGATCCTATAAGCTTTTCTATTAATTAAAATAGCATTTAATTAGTATTTAAAGCTCCTTATTCTCTAAATAATCCTTGGTGTTATTTTGTCAGCAAATGTACAAATAAAATGATTGCTAATTGTATAAATATTATTATTTATTAATATAATGATAATACTAACACTTATCTTTTTACTTTTGTTGTTAATATTTGTTTCATTTATCATAATAATTATAATAAATAAGTGCATTATGAATACATATATTGCAATTTTAAGAGGAATTAATGTTAGTGGCAAACGATTAATAAAGATGGAAGATTTGCGCAACCACCTACAGTGTCTACCCTTGACCGATATTAAAACGTATATTCAAAGTGGTAATATTGTTTTTAAAACTGCTGATACCAATGTTGAAAAGATTGCTGATAATATAACCGCAAAGATTATGGAAGTATATGCTTTTGAGGTGCCTGTTATTGTTTTAAGTTTGGATGATCTTGTATTTATTTCTAAAAATAATCCTTTTATTAATAAAAGAAATCTGGAGACCTCCAAGCTTCATGTTACTTTTCTTAAAGTTGAAGCTGATGCCGAAAAACTAAAGTTATTAGCTTCAGTTAGCGATTCGCCAAATATATATATTGCTACTTCTAAGGCTATTTATTTTTATTGTCCCGAAGGTTATGGTAATATTAAATTGAATAATAATTTTATAGAAGCCAAGTTAAAAGTAACTGCCACAACGCGCAACTGGAATACAATTACGCATTTGATTGCAATGGGGATGTAAGGATATGCTGAATTATTGATGTGGTGATGTAGGTATTTCGTTTTGTTTTTATTTATTTTATGAATAATACAAATGTAAAGCTAATAAGAGCATATTTAAAAACGAATGCTATAAAACAGATCTTTGCAAGTTGCTCAGAAAAAAAGTTCAACAAAGTGCATCATTTGTTCATCATCAAAACAAAAAATGCTAAGTATTTGCGATGGATTTACTGTTGGTTTGGATTGGGATGCTTTTGAATTAAAATAGGATTTTAGTTTTTTTGAGTTTCTGTTTTTGGGTTGACAATCTTTTTTCTTTTTGTTATAATAAAAATATTGTATTAAAATATGTCAAAAATTCATCATTTTTAATATACTGATAATGAATTGAGGTACTACCCTTTTATTTTCAGGTGAGCAAATCAATCCTGATTTGCCTCCCTTTTTTTTACAGGTGAGCAAATCAACTCTGATTTACTTCCCTTTTTATAAGATAGTAGTAACTTAACTCTGATTTAATACTATATGATTTACAGGTAAGCAAATCAATCCTGATTTACTACTATTTCCATAATATAGGAGCAAAAGGCTTTCTTTGTGGATTTATTGCAAAAAAGAACTAAGAAGGTGTATTTTATTTTAAAACATAATTATTTTGGTAAGAAAAAAAGGAGTATGTTTGTTTAAATAATTATTTATAAATTTTATTCATATTATAATTTTCTTTTTTATTCACAATTAAACATTAGATATAAACGTTAAATATAGAAATAATAAAAATCATAATAACATTGAAAAACGTATTAATAATAATCATACTATTTGCATTCATTTCGTGCACAACAGGAAAAAGTTACCATAGTGCCAACCAAAGAAAGCAAAAAGTACACGCAGGTTCTGGTAAAACAGGGCTGGATGTTAGAAAGTCGTGCTCTAAAACCAGAGATTAAAAATAATTGTGTTTAATTAATATAAGAAAACAAAAAAACCTTCATCAACTAATTGATGAAGGTTTTTTTATAAGTGATCCCGACAAGAATCGAACTTGTATCTAAAGTTTAGGAAACTTTCGTTCTATCCGTTGAACTACGGGACCATTCTCTTACTAAGAGGCTGCAAAGATACAAAAATTATTTAACTTCGCTACCATTATTGATAGTTTCCGTTGGAGCTACAAAGCAAAGCTTGCCATCATAGTTCTCGGCCATCA
>CAYRBL010000421.1:0-3088 GCA_964422385.1 uncultured Bacteroides sp. | reverse complement strand
TGTATATAAAGCATACCATTTAGCAATCATAGTTCAATAATAATGTGTAAATAAATCAACAAATTAATTAAATTGAAAATATAATATTAGTATAATGTCATAATTTCATTTAAAAACACCACAAAAATACTATTTTTCTATTAATATTTTAAAAAAGAAGTCAAAAAAAAAGAGGTTCACAATTAATGAACCTCTTTTTTTGTGGGAATTACTGGGGTCGAACCAGTGACCCCCTGCTTGTAAGGCAGGTGCTCTAAACCAACTGAGCTAAACTCCCCTTATTTCAAATGAGACTGCAAAATTAAATAAATAATTTGATTTAGCAAAATAATAATGCAAAAAAATGAATTATTTTTTATTTTATCTATAATCTTATATTAAAATTAAAAATAACCCTTTGGTTTTTGAATTATTTATTACCTTTGTGCTTTCTTAAAATTGCTTTTATTTAATCATAAAAATAATACTAATATTGCGTAAAAAAAATCTATATTTTATCTGTTGTATCTTAATATCTATCGCTTTGTATAGTTGTAATTCAGCACGAAAATTACAAGCAGATCAGTATTTATTAAAGAGAAATAAAATACATATTAATAATAACAACATAAATATTGAGAATATTAAAGGTTTGATAAAACAAAACCCCAATAATAAATTCCTTTGGCTTAAGCTTAAACTATCTTTTTACAACCTTGCAAATCCTAATAGTGAGAAATGGCCTAGCAGCTGGCTTAAAAATATTGGGGAACCTCCTGTTATTTTAGACACTAACTATACGAATGCTACCCTTAAACAAATAAATATATATCTAGATAATCACGGGTATTTTAATTCAACGGTTGAGAAAAGTATTAAATATAAAAAAAATAAAAAAGCAGTTGTTACATATAATATTATAGCATCGCAACCTTATACCATTCGTAGTATTAAATATATTATTGATGATGATACTCTAAAAAAACTTATTTTCGCGAATCAAAACAATACCATTTTAAAGGTTAATGATAATTATGATGTAGATAATTTTGAAAAGGAAAGAGACAGAATTACTTCTTTCCTTAAGAATACAGGTTATTTTTCGTTTTCAAAAGATTTTATTGTGTATAAAGTTGATAGCAACTTCAACAATAGGTGCTTTGACCTTACAATGATTGTTAGAAATCCTTTGTACAAACCTTCCTACAATCCTGATACACTCGTTCAGGGGAAGCATAGAAGGTATATAATCAACAAGGTTTGTATTTATCCCGACTTTAATATCCTGGGATCGGATACTGTAAATAAAGACACTTTGTTATTTTCACTTAAACAGTATGGCGACAATACGCAGCTAAATAAATACTATTTTATATATAATAAGACTATAAATATTAAACCTAAAACGCTTACCCAATCTGTTTTTATCAGTAATAATAACTACTTCAACTTGCTGGATGTGGAGCAAACTTACAACAGATTGGCCGACCTTAGAAACTTTAAATTTATAAATATTAATTTTGAAGAGCTCCCTTTCGATAGTACTTTAAATAATAAAGATGAGCGTTCGCTGCTTTGTAATATTGAACTTAGCAGGAATAAAGTGAACTCTATGACTTATGAATTTGAAGGCAGGAACTCTTCGGGGAACTATGGTATAGCTGGTAATCTTATTTTTCAGAATAAAAACTTGTTTCAGGGAGCTGAGATTTTTAATATAAAACTTAAAGGTGCGTTGGAAGTTCAGAAAGTATTTTTTGATACTAAAAATGTAACTAATCTTCCTCTTTTTAATACCTATGAATATGGAGTTGAGGCTGGCTTAGTTATTCCAAAGTTTTTAATTCCTATCAAACAGGAGTTCTTTTCGAAATATATTAAACCTAAAACTACTATTACCGGGGGGTATAATTACCAGAACAGACCCGATTTTAAGCGTACTATTAATAATTTTACGTTTGGTTATGACTGGAAGCAATCTAAAAATATCCAACATTTATTTAATCCTATCGAAATAAATTCTGTAAAGATATATAAAGACTCGGCTTTCCAGTCGAAGATTGATGCTTTATCGGATAAACGTTTGAAAAATCAATATACCAATCACTTTATTTTAAACTTAAAATATAGTTTTATATATAGCGATCAGGATCCAAACCGTAAGAAAGATTTTACCTATTTTAGAGCAAATGTTGAACCTGCCGGGAATTTCTTAAACTTAATGAAAGTAATGTTCGACAACCAAAAAAATACGGATGGATATTATGAAATTTTCAAGCTTGTATATTCGCAATATGTGCGGTTTGATATGGATTTGCGGAGGTATTTGTATTTTAATTCTACCAACACTTTGGTGATGCGTTCGGCGATTGGAGTGGGATTGCCTTATGGTAATTCGGGTATTTTGCCTTATGAAAAGAGTTTTTTTGCGGGAGGTACCAATGATATCCGTGCTTGGCGGCTACGTTCGCTTGGGCCTGGTTCCTACAGCGATACTAAGATTGATAACTTTGATAGAATTGGTGATATTTTGTTTGAACTTAACATCGAAGAACGTTTCCCTATTTATAAATATTTGCATGGTGCAGTGTTTGCTGACGCAGGTAATATCTGGTTGTACAAACCTAATGTACAGTTCCCTAATGGGGAGTTTAAGTTGGCTAATTTTGCAAGTCAGATTGCTTTTGGGGCTGGTGCTGGTTTAAGAATCGATTTATCTTATTTTATTATTCGTATTGATGCTGCAATTCCTTTCAAAGATCCATCAAAGCCTGTTGGCGAAAGGTGGGTGATTACGAATCAACAGATACGTAATTTTGTTTTGAACTTTGGTATTGGTTATCCTTTCTAAGAAATTCTTTATTTTAAATTTGGTGATTTAGTGATTTGTTGATTTGGTGATTTGTTGAATTAGTGAATTAGGAACCTACCTATCGATTTATAAGTTTTGAGTTTTGTTTTTTTTATAGGTGCTATTTTTTGCATAAATTTTAGGGGAAATATTGGGTAAAAAAGGCTAAAATTTTACTAAAAAAAGGATCTTTTTGGGAGGCATTAATTTAGGGGTGTTTTTCGGAAAGGCCTGTTAATGCTGGAAAGTTAAAAATAT
>CAYRBL010000420.1:0-3115 GCA_964422385.1 uncultured Bacteroides sp. | reverse complement strand
TTATATAATGAAAAAAATAAAACTTTTATTTCTAAGCCTCGTTCTCTTTTTTACATCTTGCGATGTTTTAAAAGATATCAACGGTATGGCAAACTTTGCCCGTTGTGATTTTAGATTAAATTCTATAGAAAACATTCGGCTTGCCGGTGTCAATGTTCAAAAAGTAAAATCCATCAATGAGCTTACTGTTTTCGACATCGCGAATATCACTCTTGCATTAGGGAACAACAGTCTACCTCTAGAATTCACTCTTAACATCGACGTAAAGAACCCCAACAATCAACAAGCCGTGATGAACGGTATGGATTGGATACTCATAATTGATAATATCGAGATGACGAGAGGCAGATTGGACCGCAGGATTGAAGTAATGCCGAACAACCAAATTGCGACGATGCCTCTTCAATTAGGTGTCGATTTAAAGAAAATATTAACAGGAAAATCTTTAGATGCAATCAAAAACTTTGGTTTAAATTTGGCGGGTACTGGCAACAAACCTACAAGGGTAGCATTAAGAATAAAACCTACGATAGTTGTAGGGGGATTTGCGATTCAATATCCGGATTATATCACAGCACGAACAGAGTTCGGTGGCAACTAAATATTGAATGCATTAAAATTTATCCCAATCAAAAAAAATTATATTTCAATAAATAAAAAAAATGCAGATATTCCTTTTAAATAAAAGGAATATCTGCATTTTTATATAGGTTAAAAAGATTAAACGTCTACTATTATTTAACTTTTCTTATTTGATAAACTTTCTTAGAACCATAAGCTGCGCCTAAAGCTATAAGTATACTTAAGCCACCATCAATTGGTGAGTTTCCTCCAGTTTGACCACCTACAGGACCTGCACCACCACCACCAAGTAATGGAGAACCGCCTGGATTTGGTGGATCATCAGCTAAAACATTATTAATTACTAATGGTGAGGCTATCAAAAATAGTACTATAAATAATTTTTTTATTGATTTTTTCATATATATATGGTATTTTCTTTGTTACTAGTTTAATTATTTTATAAATACTTTTTCAGTAGAAACGCCTTTTGAAGTTAATACTCTTACTATATAATTAGCTGAACTATTATTTAAACTAATCTTATAGAAAGATTGATTATTGTTTCCAGCATTTTTATATACTTCCTGACCTAACATATTATAAACGCTAATTTCTTTAACAAAATCTTTAGAATTTACATAAATATTATTTTCATTAGAATATATATTTACAGTATTTGCAGTATTTTCTTTAACTCCAAAGGTAGGATTCAAGAAATGTAAAACAAATCTACTTGAATTTTCACCTACAGTTGCAGTGAATGTATAAGTAGGATTAGTACGTAAATTCTGGGTAGTATTTAGTAATAAATCCTCTAACATTATAGAAGCATTTGCATCAAAATTATTAAAATCAGAAGCTGTTAAAGTAATTAAATTATTACCTACAGCTTGCATTAAATTAACGTTTAAAGGTAATGCATAAGGATAAGTTCCAAATCTATTAATTACTGTTTTATCAGTACCAATTAAAGTATAAATTTCAGGTAAAGATGCATCATTTGCCAATAATTTAGAGACATCAAAATCATTATCTAAGCTATTTGTAGCATTTTGATCAAATACAACAACAGTTTCATCCATACGATTACCAATAGATGCAGTTATCCTAACTAAATCATTAACTTGATTAGTACTTTTATAAAAAGGTTGAGTATTATGTACTTTATTAGCGCTTGCCAAACTAATTCCATTAGTATTTAAAGACTTTATAAAGAAACCTTGCATAGCAGGAATAAATTGTGTAGCACCATTTGTACTTACTCCTAAACTATATGA
The DNA here is from genome assembly GCA_964422385.1 of uncultured Bacteroides sp. Lineage (GTDB taxonomy): Bacteria > Bacteroidota > Bacteroidia > Bacteroidales > JACABE01 > JBAXLO01. The sequence continues at coordinate 1,274 of CAYRBL010000420.1, read as the reverse complement.
GGCATAAGATCCACTTGCAGGATTCCAACAATAATAAGCACTTGCAAAAGCATTAGCAGCATTAGTAACAGTCGACCAATCAATAGCAGAAGTGAAAGAATTTCCAATCATTTGCCATTTATTAGCTCCTAATGTAGTTATATTTTGATTAGCATTATTAATAGTACCTGTAAAATTAAGAGTTGGAGAAGGGCCGTGGAAATAAGTTGTATCAGCCCAAATATAATATCCTTGATTTGGTACTAGAGGTGTACTTACAGAATATAACCAATTCCATGCATTGTTTAACCAATACTTAACATAAATAGAATCACCACCATTATTTGCGGCATCAAACACACTTGCAGTAGCACTTGTTATTGGAATAGAAAGCATATGCCATTTATTACCATTAATATATTTTTCAACTTTAGTTGTACCAGTTATTGCTAAATTGCCATTTTGAATAAATGAAGCTGTAGAAGATTTAGTAGATTTTAAAAGGAAGTTTCCATTAACAGTTAAAGTTTTTGCACTATTTATTGTTAGTGCAGCATTATCATTTACAGTCAAATTCCCGCTAACAGTTGCATCAGCACTAACAACTAAAGGTGTAGCAGGTGCACTAGCAACAACTACATAATTAGAAGTATTTGGAGTATGATTTAAATCCCAAGTAGAAGGCGTAGACCATAAACCACCACCTAAAACTGATGTTATTTTAGCAAGACTACCAGAAGCAGCACCATTAACCCAACTTGTATTAACATTAACTGTAGAAGGATTTTTTATAAAAGAAAAATAACTTTGCGATTGTGATGTTGAAGAACTTTTATTAATAACTTCTATATTAGTAGTTCCACCATTATATACAAAATCAAGTGTAAAAGCTGTTAAATTATTACATGTTTTATACACACCGCTTGTTGCCCAACTAATTTTGGTTGCAGTTAGATTTGGAAATTGAGGTGAATTCGCAGGTAATGAAAAAGGATTATTTACTCCTGGAGATCCAATACCACCAACCCAAATAGGGTCAAATGTACAAGAACTATAAGTTAGTACATCTCTATTGTAATATAAAACTACTTGCCATGTTCCAACAGTAGCAGTAGAATTAAAAATTACAGGAACATGTACAATATCGCCTGGTGTTAATCCATTAGTATTAAAATTAACAGTTACAGTAGTAGTCTGGCTATAAGCTATATTAAAAGCAAGTAATATAAATATTAATGTTACTGTTTGAAGAATAAATTTTATTGATTTTTTCATATTGAATTATATAAATTTGT
>CAYRBL010000419.1:0-3128 GCA_964422385.1 uncultured Bacteroides sp. | reverse complement strand
AAATGATTTACCTTGTCAACCAAACGCAGGATACGATCAATTAAATGATTTATCGTATCAGGCAAACGTGTGATTTGAACCATTAATAAAATAGTCTTATCATTATTTTAAGCAATAGTGCCACTTAAAAAATATACAGTATGGTGAGTAATCCTTATGCTATGAAAGAAAATAGGTAATTAGTAAAGAAAAGAGTTGTGATATGATAAGTTGAAATATAATGTGAAAAGACTATAATAATTCATTTACTGCTTTTATTATTTTCGATTTTACTTGTTCCCAACTTACCTTTTTAAATACTTTTGGATTTGCATCTTCATCTGCATTTTCGAAATAGCTTAAACTTTTTATTAAATGAAAATGATTGACATTAGAAAATTTCTTATCAAACAATACTAGCATTTCTTGTAAGCTATACTGATCGAGAAGGTAGTATATATCATAAAAATCTTTTTTAGCTCCTCTATTTGCAATTGCTGATAATTTCATTGGAATAATATCTTCAATAGAAAGCAATCTAATTCCATCAATAGTGAGAATATTGTTTATATTTGGATATGGATACTTAAGTATATCAACTTTTATATATTGGGCAGCGTGTTTGGGATATTCTACATTTAAAGTTAGTGTATTTGTTTTTTGTTGAACAACATCGAACTTGAAGCTTTTTTCAAGTTCAGATATCATTGTTAAGGAATCAAAATCATTTAAAGTAAATAAATCAATATCTATTGAAAAACGATGTCCTATTTGCAAAGCCAATGAGGTGCCGCCTACTAAATTAAAATTAGCAAGACATTCCTGTTGCATCAATGCTTTTAGTAGCTCCAGAGTTGCTGGTAAGACGGTGGTATATTGTAGCATTTAAATTGGTTTAATGGTATATTAAAATATTTACTGCAAAAATTAAGATTTAAACTATCGAGACTTCTTATTTTAACAACTTCTTTTTTCATTCTTTCAATTCCATAAAATGATTTAATTTCAAACCAGTCGTTAAGAGAACCACGAGTTATAACACGCTCAATAATTTGACGTGCATTTTTATCGTAATCCAATTCCTGAAACTCGATATCCCAAAACAAAACAGGGCTTAAATTTAATGCTTTTTCCATTTTTTTGTTCTTATGAAATTAAGTACAAATGTACTCAATATTTATCAATTTAATCTCATTTTTTTTATTAAAATAAAAAGATTTTTATATCTCAACTTCCCCTTTAAAAACAAAAGTTGCAGGTCCAGTAAGCCAGATATTTTTTATTGAACCTTTGGTTTTGGTAAACGAAACAATAAGATTGCCACCTTTAGTTTTAACTTTTACAGTTGCTATTCTTTTATTCAATGCATAAGCTATTGCCGCAGCTGTAACCCCAGTACCGCAAGATAGTGTCTCATCCTCTACCCCTCTTTCGTAGGTACGCACATATAAATGATTTTTTCTTATCTCAACAAAATTCACATTCACACCATCGCCCGATATTTCCTTATCAAAACGTATTTCTTTGCCTTGATTAAAAACATCTATTGCATCAGCATCCTCCACAAAAGTAACATAATGTGGTGAACCTGTATTGATAATAAAATCATTATTATAAAACTTAACAGTATCCACATCCACCATCTTCAAACGAGTATGCATCACATTTTTTATTTGTGCAATAACTTCTGCCTTATGTATACCATCAATAGCTTTAAAGGTAGCCGTGTGTTCAATAATGCCCAAATGCGAAGCGAAAGCAGTAATACATCTGCCGCCATTGCCACACATAGTACTTAGATTGCCATCTGAATTATAATACTCCATTTCAAAATCGTAATCAAGCCTTCTGTTCAGAAGCATCAAACCATCAGCACCTATGCCAAAATGACGGTTGCATAATTCAGCAACTTTTTCGGTAGATAAATCAAGATTTGAAAACCGATTATCAATTAAAATAAAATCGTTTCCAGCACCGTGATATTTACTAAAATTTATTTTCATAACTTAATTCTTATTTTGCTTAACAGGTTTTTTTATTGAAATTAATTGCTTGAAATCATTTGTTTTTTCGATAGGATAATAATTGTTAAGATACGTTAGATACAGATTACCGTTTTTGGATTCGAAAGTAGCAAAATCGTATTGATAGACACCAAAAAGGATCAATTTATTATTTAAAAATTTATAGCCTTTATAGTTCACCGGCGACTTCCAAAACTCAACGTGAATAGTATTTGAAGGCAAATGTTTGGTGCTTTTATCGTCAATCAATAGGGAATCGAGCGCAATATCCCTTTTATAATTAGCATCAGAATAGCCTTCGACTTTATAATTTTTGGTGTAAATCAATTCATCTTTTACCACCACAATGTCCTCATCCGACCTTTTTATATTAAGAGTGTCAGCATTGGGATTATTAGAAGTATTGGCAGCTAAAGAGTCGTTTTTAGTTGCATTTAAATTGTAATTATTATTTTTCTTACTGTTGTTAGCAGCATTTTCTTTGGCATTATTAACAATAATAATACTGTCACCTTCTGAATTATTTCCTTTAAGCAACATTTTGTCTTTGCCCGAAAAGCTAAACCACACCTTAAGGTCATAGTTTTGCAACCACCAAACGGAAGCACCTCCGATAACAAAGCCTATCAGGATTCCTACAAAAAGATAGATTATTTTATTTTTAGAATTCATTTATAAACACGTTTCAAATTTTATTGCAAAATTATATAAAATCTCACAATAAAATGATTTTTTTAATAAATATATCAGTTCCTTATAAAAATAAATTCAAAAAGGGGATTAACAAAAATTAACGAAAGCAAAATAATAGAGAAAATAATACTCCGTTTTTGAAGACATAGATTCTAAATTTTAATAAAAGAATTAAAATTATAAAGGATGTATCTTTAAAAAAAATCTACATTGAGCATCCATAAATTAATTGTCAAACTTAAAATTTTTATTAGAAATGAAAAAGTATTTTTTATCATTATTCATTACAGCCATAGCTGGAGGATTCGTTGCATTAGCTGCTTACAAAACTATTGAAAGCAAACATTTATTTTCGACCAAAAGCGATTACGAACTTCCAACACAGTTTGCAAACTATAGAGCACCCGTAAACGGACAGGAAACCGATTTTGT
>CAYRBL010000418.1:0-3159 GCA_964422385.1 uncultured Bacteroides sp. | reverse complement strand
AAAGGGATATTGTACGACAGCTTTGCTTATGTGTATAAAAATGGTTTGAAAACAGAAGAATATTGCTATAAACAGGATGGTAGTTTATTTAACAAGACCGTTTTTACGTATGATTCTAATAAAAAAATGATTACTGAGAAGACATATAATGGTAAGAAAAAACTCGAGAATTATTTTATACATAAACATTTTGGATCCTTAGAAATTGCTGAATATTATACCCCCGAAGATGAAATGAGTTTTATGGATTCGATTACTTATGATAGCAAAAATAGGGTGATATCCGATTACCAATATTTGGCTGATGATGCCGGATATTTTCAAAAGCATACTTATATTTATGATGTCAATGGTAATATGATAAAGGAGCTAACCGAAGGAAGTCCCGAATACGATGGAATAGGTTTGGTGGAAACTACCTTTGTGTACGATGCCAAAAATAGAGTTGTGAAGGCTAAAATTAAATCCCCCGTTGAGCCACCAATAACTTATATCTATGAATATGTAGAGAAGTAAGGCTAAATATTACGATTTAAATTTCATCGAAAGTATAGGATGTATTTCACGTCCGTTTGGAGCCATCCCTTTTTGCCCGTGTACCGTATCCCAAAATCCTACACCTGTAATTGTAACAAGTTTGGGGTGGTTAAACATTTTAAATGTACTATGCGGCTTCCCAATATTGTCGACAAACCAATTTCTAAGTAGTTTAAATTGCTTTTCTCTACTTGTTTTTTTAATATATATATCTTTATAATTAGGGATTTCGGCCACCATCGTTTCTCCAGTATTAATATCTTTTATGATAACATGAATATCTCTATCAAGTTCCTTTTTAAAACCTACAATATAACAGTCAAAAGTATATATAGTAGTTTCTGTAATATGTCTGTTGGTAAGTTTACCATCAGGTCGTTTAATATTTCTTTGATCGTGAACACTGCTTTTCACTATGTTTTTAAAATTTACAAGAGTTGTATCTTTATCAGAGAGTGTTTTTACGGGCCATCTTTTCTTAAGAGGGTTTTTAATAAACGAACTTGAAATAAAAAGTTGTGATAAGATTAAAATAAGAAGTATTTTAAGAATATTTTTCATGATGCTATATGTTATTTATAATTGCCTGCAAAGTTAGTTCTTTTTTGTAGTCTAAAAGTTAAAAAAAGCAAAGATTAATAAACTAAGGAAAAGATTTTATTCAGATATAAAATTCAAAACTAAATGGCTTTTCCTCACATATTTTATTAATCATAATTCATAATTCATAATTTATTATTACTTTTGCACCTCTTTAAAAAAAGAGCTAATAAATAGGAATGAAAAAGTATAACGAATACAAACAACTAAACCTTACCCAACTTGGCAAAGATGTGCTAAAGAATTGGGAAGCTAACAATATATTTGAGAAGAGCCTCGACTTCCGCGAAGGTCGCGAACCTTATGTGTTTTTCGAAGGGCCTCCTTCTGCTAATGGTCAACCCGGCATTCACCATGTAATGGCGCGTGCTATTAAAGATATATTCTGTAGATATAAAACTCAAAAGGGTTTTTATGTTCGCCGTAAAGCAGGTTGGGATACGCATGGTTTGCCAATAGAAATTGCTGTTGAAAAAACTTTAGGTATAACTAAAGAAGATATCGGCAAGTCTATTTCAGTTGACGATTACAACAAGCAATGCAAAAAAGAAGTGATGAAATACAAGGACCTATGGGATGATCTTACGCTTAAGATTGGCTATTGGGTTGACTTGAGTGATCCTTACATTACTTTTGAGAATAAATATATCGAAAGCTGCTGGTATCTTTTAAGCGAACTTTATAAAAAAGGTTTCTTATATAAAGGATATACTATTCAGCCTTATTCACCAGCTGCCGGTACAGGTTTAAGTACCCATGAATTGAATCAACCAGGTTGTTATCGCAATGTAAAAGATAACACAGCTGTTGCACAATTTAAGCTTATAAAAGATGAGAAATCTGAAAAGCTTTTTAGCGATCTTCATGGTGATTTATATTTTATGGCTTGGACAACCACTCCTTGGACTTTGCCTTCAAATACTGCTTTGGCTGTTGGCAAAAACATAGAATATGTAAAAGTTAAAACTTTTAATCCATATACAAGCCTGCCTATTACTGTTATTTTAGGAAAAGATTTATTAGGAAAATATTTTAATGAAAAGAATGCAGAACTAAAGCTGGAAGAATACAATGCAGGTGATAAAAATATTCCTTTTGTATTTTGCGAAAGCTATAAAGGTTCTGAATTAAATGGTATGCGCTACGAACAATTATTACCTTATGCACAGCCTGAAGATGGCGATGCATTCAGAGTTATAATTGGCGATTTCGTAACTACCGAAGATGGTACAGGTATCGTTCATATTGCTCCAAGTTTTGGTGCAGATGACTTCCGAGTTGCCAAACAAAATGGCATTGGCGCCTTAACTATGGTTGATAAACAAGGTAGGTTTATCGAAACTATGGGCGAGTTTGCAGGTAAGTTTGTGAAGAGCGAATACAAACCTGATTACGATCCAAAGACTGACGAGAGTGTTGATGTAGAAATCATAGTAAAACTTAAAAAAGAAAATAAAGCTTTTAAAGTTGAGAAATACGAGCACTCTTACCCACATTGCTGGAGAACTGACAAACCGATTTTATATTATCCTTTGGACTCTTGGTTTATTAAAACTACAGCTGTTAAGGATAGAATGATTGAGCTTAATAAAACCATTAACTGGAAGCCAGAATCAACAGGTTCGGGTCGTTTTGGAAATTGGTTAGAGAATCTTGTTGATTGGAATCTTTCCCGTTCAAGATACTGGGGAACTCCGCTTCCTATCTGGGTTACCGAAGATAGAAGCGAGGAGATATGCATAGGTTCAATCGAACAATTAAGTAATGAAATAGAGAAGTCAATTAATGCAGGATTTATGAAAACAAATCCGTATGCTTCTAAAGATTATAATACCTTTGATTTGCACCGTCCTTATGTTGATGATATCTTTTTAGTGTCGAGTGAAGGCAAAAAGATGACTCGCGAAACTGACCTTATTGATGTTTGGTTTGATTCGGGTGCTATGCCTTATGCTCAATATCATTATCCATTCGATGCGCCTCCTGCCCACACAAGTGCTGAGGGTTGGAAGGGTGCTTTCC
>CAYRBL010000417.1:0-3160 GCA_964422385.1 uncultured Bacteroides sp. | reverse complement strand
ATTAAAAATTATCTCAAAAATGAAGAAATATGTCTTTATTTTAATAAAATTAATTAAAAATGGGTTAAAATACTTTGCTTTGTAATAAATCAATATTCTCTTCAACTTATATACAAACAATACCTTGGCAATATCTAAACATAATAAAAATAACTTATGCAGTGCTAAAAAGTAGAAAGTGCTTATGTAAGCGATGAGAAGCGTTACTTTTTGCGATAGTAGCGTTACTTTCTGAGAATACAGCGCTACTATCTGAGAATATAGCGTTACTTTCCGAGAATACAGCGTTACTTTCTGCGTACATAGCGTTAGTTCCTGCTTACATAGCGCTACTTTCTCGAATACCAGCGCTACTATCTGAGAAAACAGCGTTACTTTTTGGAAATACGGCGTTACTTTAGTAAAAAGTAGCGTTATTATCTGCGACCATAAAGACTTCGTGTTTTTTAGTAGAATAAATGAAGAAAAAAGTGCTTTTAAGGAAGACAAAACCGTCTTTAGTCCGACCAAAAGAGCCGAGCTAAAAGAGACTTGTTGACTATTTCCTTTACTTTTGTAATACATACACTAGTTCTGGTTCGAGCCTTAGCCAGATAAGGTGTAATGCTGTAAATAAAATTAAAACTGAAACAATAGGAGTGTTTGCATTGAGCTGTGTAAACTGCTTCCCTTACCAGCCACTTTTTGAGAATGCAAAGATACAAAATATTATTGATTCTAGAATAACAAATAAAAAAAGAATATTTTTATTTTTATTTTAATCATAAATTTTATTTATCTTTGTTCACTAATAAAAAAACTAAATAATATGAAAAAACAAATACTTAAAACCAGCTTAATAGCAATAATGCTATCTATTTTAATAATTCCGTTAACATATTTAAACGCTCAAAATACGATTGGTTCTCAAATTTCTTTTCAAAAAGATGAATCCATAAAATATTTAAATGGCTCTGTTTGGGTGAATATCCCTTCAGGATTGCCGGGGCAAGATTTAATATTTACCAATGGGAGTCCTTCATGGGTAAATAATCCAAATGGAATTGTTACAGATTCTGTTACTAATATAATAGGTACAACAGCATTGTGCGGAGGGTTTGTAAAATCTTCGGGAGGCTCTGCTATTACTACAAGAGGAGTGTGCTGGAGTACGAACCATAATCCAACTATTGCTGATAGCCATACAAGCGATGATATAGGGAAAGGGCATTTTGTAAGTCATATTACAGGACTAAACATTGGCAACATATATTATTTTAGAGCTTATGCAACTAATAATGTAGGTACTGTTTATGGTAATGAAGTTAATTATAAATATTTTGATCCTGCTAAATTATATGATTATGATGGAAATGTATACGATACTGTTCATATTGGTACACAAGTTTGGATGAAATCAAACTTAAAAGTTACACATTATCTTAATGGAGATAGTATTCCAAATGTAACAAATAATACGGCCTGGATTAACCTATCATCAGGGGCTTATAGTTATTATAATAATGATATAAATAATTTAAGTATTTATGGTAGAATGTATAATTGGTATGCAATAGTTGATAGTCGATTCCTTTGTCCAAGTGGTTGGCATATACCAAACGATGCCGAATTTACTACACTTACAGATTATTTAGGAGGACAAAGCATTGCTGCAAGCAAATTAAAAGAAGCAGGCTTTATCCATTGGGTTAGTCCCAATTCGGGTACTAATGAAACTGGTTTTACAGCACTTCCTTCAGGTGTACGTAATTATGATGGCACATATAACGAAATTGGACACTTTTGCTACTTGTGGAGTACAACTGAATATAGTACTACCTATGCTTGGTTAAGGGGCATGAGTACTGCAAGCAATGTAAATAGAGTTAGTGCCGATAAACGAGATGGCTTTACGGTACGTTGTTTAAAAGATAGTCTAATAAATGTTATACCTGTTAAACCTGTTTATGATATAGACGGCAATGGATACGATACAATAAGAATTGGCTCACAAACGTGGATGAAACAAAATTTAAAAACTACTAAATATCGTACCGGCGATACTATACCAAATGTTATTAGTAATTCAGCATGGGCTATTCTTGCATCTGGCGCTTATTGCAATTATAATAATGATACAACCAATGGCAATACCTACGGTAGATTGTATAATTATTATACTATTTCCAATACAAAGGGCTTATGTCCTACTGGTTGGCATACGCCAAGTGATGCCGAATACACTACTTTGACTACCTATTTGGGAGGCGAAACTATTGCAGGTGGCAAACTAAAAGAAGCTGGGCTATCGCATTGGGCTTCTCCAAATATTGGTGCTACTAACGAGAGTGGTTTTACTGCACTTCCAGGAGCTTATCGCAATAGTAGCGGTGCTTTCTTCAACTATAGTTACGACGGTTATTGGTGGAGTTCTACAGTTTACAATTCCACTACTAATGCCTGGATTAGATATATGGATTTTAATAACAGTGATGTTTACAGAGCTTATCTCGACAAAAAGTATGGTTATTCGGTGCGCTGTATTAAAGATAGTGTGATAAATTTAGTACCAGTGCCTGTTTATGATGTTGATGGTAATAAATACGATACTGTTGTAATAGGCTCACAGGTTTGGATGAAACAAAACTTAAAGACAACTAAATATAGAAATGGAGATGCTATCCCAAATTTAACTTATACTCTTAACTGGTCAGGCACTCTTACCGGTGCATATTGTAATTATGATAATGATACCAATAATGGAAACATTTATGGTAGGCTTTATAATTTTTATGCTGTAGCCGATAGTCGTAATCTTTGCCCAACAGGATGGCATGTGCCTACTGATGTGCAATGGGCAACTTTATCATCATATTTGGGTGGTGATACTATAGCTGGTGGAAAACTAAAAGAAGTAGGAAGTCTACATTGGACTTCTCCAAATGATGGAGCATCTAATCTTACTAACTTCACTGCATTGCCTGGAGGCTATAGGTATCAAACAGGTCCGTATGATCTTATTGGATCAATAGGGCTTTGGTGGAGTTCTACTATTTATAGCTCATCCAATGCATGGCATAGAGGAATCTCGAATACAGATGGACAATTTGGTATCTCTAACAATAATAAACATTGGGGTCTTTCGATTCGGTGCTTGAAAGACTAATAAACTAATATTTAT
>CAYRBL010000416.1:0-3172 GCA_964422385.1 uncultured Bacteroides sp. | reverse complement strand
GGCATACCAGCTTGTCGGCGTTGGTTGTTGCCTGCATTTGTTGGAGCTCCACCCATTGCCAATGGATATTGTATATTTGCCGCTGGCAATTTCTTACCAATTCCGCCAATATTAAGTTGCATACCAGCGCGTATAAGCTTAAATTGAGTAAAATCCTCAGTCGCTTTTATGCTTATGTAAAGGTTCTGTAAATCGTTGCTTATCGAGTACTGAAGTTTGCTTTCGCTGTCGTAAAAACGCAGGGTTTCCATATCCGATGAGTCTATCTTTTCGGTAAAAGATGTGGTCTGCAACGAGCTCTGGACAATCTCGTTAGAGCAAGAACTTAGAAGTACAACCACCATAGCGGTGATCATAATAAAAGGAAAAGTTTTTTTTATCATTTAAAAGATATTTTTACCAGCCAAAGGTATTATAGCCCCCTCCAATTGGATAATTGGAACGAAACGCAGGATTATTTACACCATAAAGTCCCATAGGATATTGCCCCTTCGACTGTATGATATCAGCACTTATCGACATATTATCATTGATCTTAAAATCGACTCCCACCTGATTAAAACTAAAAGGATTGTTGGCAGGGTTGGCCGAATTAGAGACCTCTCTGAAAGTGCTACCCCTAAGTCTTAAACGCTCGTTGACCTGGTATTCGCCTTTAAGGTACAAAAACATCTGGCTTGCATTAGGTGCCGCAGTCGTAGTGCCTTCATTATAATTATAATACATCATGTTATTAAAATTACTGTTAAGGGCAATCGTACCTACCGTAATATTCAATTTAGGACTAAGGCTAAAGCTAAGTTGTGGAGCTACAAACGTGGTAAACACACTACTATTTCCGAACGACATTGCGCTGGCTCCTGTTTGAAACGAGAAGTGCATATTATCGTTTGTAAATTGTTTTTTAATAAATGGCTTCTGAAAACTGTTGGTATTGCTCGAATTTACAACAGTTGCACTACTGTCATTTCCCGAAGTATTAGGTTCGGTACTCTGTGCTATCACAGGCAATATCAGTAGCATATTTAATAAAAGTATCAATACTTTTTTCATTTTTTATATGTTTTAAAATCGGTTTTCACCAATTGTATATAGCTATAACTAATTCATAAGAGAATTATTGCAAAGTTATAACAATTATTGAAGGTAAAATGGATTTTTAAAGTTAATTTTTAATAAAAGAATATTCTTTATTTTTTGGTAAATAATATTTCCTTACTTAAAATGCTGGTATTTTTAAAAACATATTTATATAATTTTGATATGCAGTACTTCAAAATAAAAGTACTGCATATTAATAAATAATTGAATACCTATTATATTATACTACCTTAATTTCATTTAATTTAAAAAAGAATTATAAAAAAAGAACTCTTCATCATTTCGATATTAAGAAGGTATTTTTTGGTATAAAAAGAATTATTTTTCATTTTTTTCAATTATTTTTTGGTATAAAATGCGTTTTGTATAAAAAAGAGTCATTTTTTAAAAAAATGTATTTCATAATAAATTGATTTTCTATGGTATTATACTGAAGTATATCAAAAAATATCTCTAGCACTTGGTTCAAAATGAAAGTACCTATAACGACATACCAACAGTAATGCTGTGGCCAAAACCACATGTCAGGCTATAAATTTAGGTTAGGTTTCAAATGAAACCTCCGCAAAACGGAGACCGGAAGTGAAGGTTTCAAAATGGAGTACCTCACTGTTAGTAAAATATGAAAAGATACAAAAAAAGACCTTTTTTCCAACTTTAGAGGAAAAACAGGTATTTTTGGGTACTTTCAACAACTGCTTTTTTTAAGGGCAATTCTTTTTATAAATATATATAATTCCCTTACGTAAAATAGTGGTATTTTTAAAAACATTCGAATAAAAAATTGATATGCAATGCTTCCATTTTGAAGTAACGCATGCTAAATACAAAATAAATAAGTAATAATTTTTAATTCCTCCATTTTAAATATTTTCGAAAGAAATATAAAAAAAACCTTTTTCTACCCCTAAGGGAAAAAAAAGGTTTTCTTTTAAATAAATAGATTTTTAGGAAATATACCCCTACTAAAAAATAGAAGTATCGCATGTTTTTATTTTTAAAGATAAGTTTTATTAAAAACTAAAGGTATTAATATGATTTCTCAATAAGTGATCAGCTATAACTAACGCTGCCATAGCCTCTACGATAGGCACCGCACGTGGAACAACGCATACATCATGCCTTCCCTTAGCCTCCAGATTCACTTTGTTGCCTTCCTTATCCACCGATTCCTGAGTTTGCATAATAGTAGCTACAGGCTTGAAGGCTACTCTAAAGTAAATTTCAGCACCATTGGATATGCCACCCTGTATGCCCCCCGAATTATTGGTTCGTGTTGTAAAATCTTCGTTAAAGATATCATTGTGTTCCGAACCCAACATTGATGCTGCATCAAAGCCACTGCCATATTCAAAACCTTTAACAGCATTGATGCTCAGCATAGCCTTTGCCAAATCAGCTTGCAGTTTGTCGAACACCGGTTCACCCAATCCAACCGGACAACCCACAATCGAACAACTTATAACACCCCCTAAAGTATCTCCTTTAGCGGCAGTTGCATCCATCAGCTCCATCATTTTAGATGCTGCATCCACATCAGGGCATCTTACAGCAGATTTATCTACAACTTCCTCCTTAAGTTCTTCTTTATAATTAGTAGTAACTGTGCCAATCTGCGATACATAAGCAGTGATTTTTATACCGGATTGTAGCAATAACTGACGAACAATAGCACCCCCAGCCACCCTTGCAACAGTCTCCCGCGCCGACGACCTGCCGCCACCTCTATAATCAACGTTTCCATACTTTTTAAAATAGGTGTAATCGGCGTGCGAAGGACGAAAAGCAGTCTGCAAATGGGCGTAATCCTGTGGGCGATTATCGGCATTTCTTACCATAAAAGCTATGGGCATTCCAGTTGTTTTACCATCGAAAATCCCCGAAAGGATCTCCAATTCGTCAGCCTCGTTTCTTTGGGTTGTATAAGCCGACTGCCCAGGCCTACGACGGCTCAATTGCTGCTGAATATACTCCTTCGAAATCTCGATACCCGCTGGCATTCCATCTAGAACGCCCCCAATTCCAGCACCATGCGATTCGCCAAAAGTGGTAAGTTGTACTATTTTTCCTA
>CAYRBL010000415.1:0-3174 GCA_964422385.1 uncultured Bacteroides sp. | reverse complement strand
ATAGCTTCAGGTGACTGGAGTTCAGACGTGTGCTCTTCCGATCTGCATACTCTTTTAAATAATAATGAAACAGCAAAGAAGGCACCTAAGATTTTTAAAGAAGATTGTAGGATAAATTGGGATAAGAGTTCAAAAGATATTGTAAATCTTATTAGGGGTTTGAGCCCAATCCCAACTGCTTTTACTGAATTAAAAGGTGTTTTGGTTGATGAAATATATCCTATTAAAATATTTAAAGCTACTTACGAAATAATTAATTCTGATTTTAAACCCGGGAAAATAGTAACTGATAACAAAACTTTTCTTAAAATAGCTACTATTGATGGCTTCGTTCAATTATTAGATGTACAATTAGCTGGTAAAAAAAGGATGAATATCTCTGACTTTTTGCGTGGTTTTGAAATTAGTAATAAATTTGAAGTAAAATAACATTATTTCAAAAATAATTGCTACAAAATACCCGTAAAATAGGGCGAAACCAATTAAAGTTATTAACAAATCGGCTTATTTATTAACATTTCTGCACTTTTTTTCTAAAAACACTTGACAATCTTGTTTTTTTATTTATATTTGCAATTCTATTTAGTAATTAAACAATTTATAATTAAAAAAATTAAACATGAACAAAGCTGAATTAATCACTGCAATGGCAGCAGAAGGCAAAATGACAAAAGTTGATGCAAAAAAAGCTATAGAAGCTTTCGTTGCAACAGTTTCTAAATCTTTAAAAAAAGGAGATAGAGTTGCTTTAGTTGGTTTTGGATCTTGGACTGTAATGAAAAAAGCAGCTAGAAAAGGTCGCAATCCTCAAACAGGTAAAGAAATAAAAATTGCTGCTAAAAAAGTAGTTAAATTTAGAGTAGGTGCTGAACTAGCTGCAAAAGTAAAATAATACTTTTACTTTACTTTATTATGAAAAGTCCCGTTAAACACGGGACTTTTTTTTTGTAATATACTCACTATTCTATTTTATGAAAATTAAGTGTACTTTTGCACTTTATTTATACTAGCATTTGCTTTTAATGAAGAATTATATTTTTAGACTCTTAATACTTTTAATACTACCCTTTAATTTGTTTTCGCAAGTTAAAATGGGAACTACTATTCCTGGTTCACCTAAACAAAAATGGGTTAATGCAACCCTCGATTCACTTTCTATTGAAGAAAAAATAGCCCAATTAATAGTTATTCGTTCTTATTCCGAAAGAGAAACTGCATATTATGATACCATCGCAAAACAAATAACCAAATATAATATAGGTGGAGTTTGTTTTTTTAAAGGCAGCCCGACTTCCGAAGCTGATGTTACTAATTATTATCAAAGGATAGCTAAAATACCTTTGCTTATATCTATTGATGGCGAGTGGGGATTAGCTATGCGTTTGGATAGTACCGTTTCTTTTCCCCGTCAGATGACTTTGGGTGCAATGGCTAAGGATGATTTAATATATAAATTAGGTTGTGAAATTGCCCGTCAATGCAAGTTAGTAGGTATACATATTAATTTTGCTCCCGATGCCGATATAAATAGTAATCCTAAAAACCCTGTTATTAATAGCCGCTCCTTTGGCGAAGATAAAATAAAAGTTGCACGTAAAAGTGTAGCTTATATGAAGGGAATGCAGGAATGTGGCTTGATAACTTCTGCAAAACATTTCCCAGGTCATGGGGATACTGATTCGGATTCGCATCTAAAACTTCCTACCATAAATCATTCGAGAGAAACAATTGACACTTTAGACCTTTATCCTTTCAAAGAACTTATAAAAAATGGATTAAATGGCATGATGGTTGCTCATTTGTATATCCCTTCTTTAGATAGTATAAAAAATACACCTTCTACGCTTTCTAAAACTATAGTTACTGATTTACTTAAAAATGAACTTGGATTTAAAGGTTTAATTTTTACAGATGCATTGGAGATGAAAGGCGTTATTGGAAATAATAAAAAAGGAGAAGTTGAAGTTAAAGCTTTGCAAGCAGGAAATGATGTGCTTTTATTGCCCGAAAATATCGATGCAGCTATTAAAGCCATTAAAACTGCAATAGATTCTAATCTTATTTCGCTAGACGATCTTAATAATAAATGTAGGAAAGTATTGTCATATAAATATGATATGGGGCTAAGCAAGTACGTTCCTGTTAACACTGATAATTTATATCAAAAATTAAATAATAGAAATTCTGAATTACTTTGCACCGAAATTTATAGGGATGCAATTACTTTGGTTAAAAACGAAAACAAAATACTTCCTATTCATAACATCGAAAAATATAATATTGCTGCTCTTTCGATAGGTGATGAAACCAGAAATAACTTTCAGAAAACACTTGGATTGTATTCGAAAGTACAATATTATAATATATCAAGAGATTTTAACGAGAAACAAATAGAAAGTCTTATTAAAGAAATCTCCAAACACGAACTCGTTATTATCGGACTTCACAATACAAATAGTCTTATAGAAAAAAATTATGGCATCACTAAACAAACAATAGAACTTATAGAAAAGCTTTCGAAAAAGACGCAAGTTGTTCTTGATATCTTTGGTTATCCTTATACTTTAAGTTTATTTAATGATAAAAACATACAAGCAATCATTATTTCATATCAGGATAAACCGGAAGCTCAAAGTATATCTGCTCAAATAATATTTGGTGGAAGCGAAGCCAAAGGATCGCTACCTGTTACTATTAACGAAAAGTATCCCTTAAATCATAGTCTGAAAATTAAAACAAATCGACTGGCGTATGTAATGCCTGAAGAAATAAATTTGGATAACGAATTGTTAAATAAAATTGATAAATTAGCTTTAAAAGGTATAGAAGAAAAGGCTTACCCGGGATGTCAGATTTTAGTAGCAAAGGATGGAAAGGTGTTTTACCAAAAGTCTTTCGGAACTCAAACTTATACTGATAATACTCCCGTTACAAATGATAATTTATATGATCTGGCTTCTGTTACAAAGGTTGCGGCTACTACTCTTGCGATGATGAAGCTTTACCAGCAAGGTAAGATTGATATTGATAAAAAGCTTTCTGATTATTTAAAATATCTAAAACATTCGAATAAAAAAGATATTACAATTCGAAAAGTTATGACACACCAGGCTCGATTGAAACCTTGGAAGATCGGAAGAGCACACGTCTGAACTCCAGTCACCTGAAGCTATC
>CAYRBL010000414.1:0-3178 GCA_964422385.1 uncultured Bacteroides sp. | reverse complement strand
TGAAGATAAAACAAATTCTCTCAATTAAAATATTTTACTACAATATCAAACTCCGTAATTCGTAATTTGTAATTAATTGTGTGCAATTTTGCATTAATTTTACATCGGAAGCTATTGCGAAAGTATAACTGCAGACTTACATTACATCGGAAGCCATTGCGAAAGTATAACTGCAGACTTACATTGCATCGGAAGCCATTGCGAAAGTATAACTGCAGAATTACATTGCATCGGAAGCCATTTCTTTCTTACTTTTACAAATCAACATTACATCGGAAGCCATTTCTTTCTTACTTTTACCTATTTCTTTTTTATTTTTACAAACTGAATTTCTAATTCTGCAATTAATCATTTCTTCTAAACATATTGAAATTTCATTTTACACTTAAACCACGATATCTCTAAACATAAATAGATCCAAACCCTGTTATGCTTTTTTTATAACACATATATAACAACAACATTATTATTGAATCACCAGTTTGTTGTAGTTTGTAGTTGGAATGCAAAGTTACTGTTGATTGTAGTTTGAAGTAGTTGTAATTTGTTTTTTTTAACAATAGTACTATAGAACAAAACTATATATAAGTTGTTAAACACCTATTCAAATTTTTAAATAATAATAATAAATAAAAAATAAAGACAATGAAACAGAAAATCTTATTCGTGATATGCATACTTTTCGGCTTAATGTTTATTAATTCAGGGCTAAATAAATTTTTTAATTATATGCCAATGCCTGAGAAAATGCCAGAGAAAATGATGATATTTATGAAAGCATTTGTTGAAATAGGTTGGTTGATGCCATTAATTGCAGTAGCCGAAATAATAGGAGGGGGCCTTGTTATGATAAAAAAGTATAGGGCACTTGGAGCAATAATTATTTTCCCTATTTTAATTGGTATTCTTTTAACTCATATTTTTGTTGCTCCTTCAGGTTTACCAATTGCAATAATATTACTTGCAATTGAAATTTGGATAATTATTGAAAACATAGGTAAATACTTACCAATGATTAAATAATTAATAGAAATCATACTAAGTTTTCAAGTTTCCCAAAAAAAAATATATTGGGAATAGAATAGTGCTTAAACGATATTTATATTTAAGACAATATTTAAATATTTATAAGATATATTGTAAACAGCATTTACAAATGTAAATAGATATAAAATACTATTTGAATAGGATAGAAGGAATATATGATATATTGAGTTAATCAAAGGAAATTTTATTATTGCGGAGTTCTTTCTTTTGCGAATTGTATTTTTTAGTGATTAATCTTCTTTTATTAGCAGCAAATGTTGGTTTGGTAGCTTTGCGTACTTTTTGTTTTTTTATTGCTTTAGCAATTAATTCATAGAAAATATCCTCAGTTAATAGTTTGTTTGTTAACTGGCTCCTGCTTTCTTGTGAAGTTATACATAAGTAGCCCTCGTTATTTATTCTATTTTTCAGTTTTTCAAAAATGATCTCTTTTTCTTCTTCATTTAGTAATGATGAGTTCTGTACATCAAACCTTAACTCTACTTTTGTTTCAGTTTTATTTACATTTTGTCCACCAGGTCCGCTACTTCGGGAAGTTTGGAAAATAAACTCTTTATTAAACTCACGTAATTGTAGGTTTCTTAGTGTTTCGTTTAGATGGGAAAGGTGTAGTATCATTGTTTTTTCTGCAAAAGTAGTAAATATTAGGCAAATAATTTTGATAAATTATAATTTAGTTGCAAGTAGTTCGATATCCTGATTTGTTAAATCATTACCTGCTAACCACTCCATCTCATTATTTTTAGGAAGAATAACAGGCATTCTTTTCTGTGAATTATGAATTTCTTGCATTAATTGATTCGCTTCAGTAGTAAGAATAGTATATGTTTTGATGATTTCGCCAGTAGTTTTATCAGTCCATTCGTTCCATAAACCTGCAAAAGCAAAAGCTTCGTCATCTGGTAAAGTTATCAAATACTTTTGTTTTTTCTTACCTTTATCATCAAGCCATTGCCATTCGTAAAAGCCATCAACTAGCACCAAACATCTATTTTTAGCAGCATCTCTAAATGAAGGTTTTTCATAAATTGTTTCAATACGTGCATTAAGTGTATTTTTCCTTATAGTGTTATCTTTAGCCCAATGTGGTATCAAACCCCAATTAAAAAGCTGTATTGTTTGAGAATCATTATTTGTAATAATAGGGTTTTTAGGATGCGTGAATCCATTATTTACAACAGAAATATCGTATTGACTATTGATAGCAAGTGTAGCTTTAAAGCGATTTTGTAGCTGTTGCGCTGATTTAGATTGTCTGGAATGAAAGCACATATCAGGTGTGTATAGTTATTATTTCATTTATATTAGTAGTATAGCGTGGTGATAGTTTTTCCTGTTTCATTTTCCACACTCTTTTTAAGTCTTGCGAACCTAGGCGTATTTTTTGTTGGCCATAAGAAGCATTAATTTTATCAACTATTTTCATCAGTGAAATATGCTTAGGATTACTATTCTCGAACAATCCAAATTGAATCTCATCTTCAGGTGTAAAATCCATAACTATAACACCTGCCTTTTTATAATGATATCCATTCTTAAAAATTATCTGTAAGGCTTGGCAAGCAAACTTAGCCAATTCAATGCTAGAATTGGTAGGAAAAGGAAGTTTTAATACTATATTTTTATTATATTGAGGCAAATCTTTACGATTTCCATTGGTATGAATAAATACCATTAATGAGTTACAACAAGAGTTTTGTTTTCGAAGCTTTTCGGCACAAGAAACTGCAAAAGTTGTTACACGTTCTTTCATTTGCTCAATATCCGTATAATTCTTCTCAAATGAACGGGTAGTTGCAATGTTCTTTTTCGGATTGACAGTTTCAATGTCCAAAGTAGGTATACCTTGCAGATCATGTTTCAATCTCAAACCTACAATTGCCATATGCTTTTGCACCCACGAATCGTTTAATTGTGTAAAATCATAAGCTGTATTAACATTCATTGCTTTTAAGCGCCGGGAATGTTGTCGCCCAATGCCCCAAACATCTTCAATTTTAATCCATTTAAGAGCCTTTATTCGTTTTTCATCAGTATCAATAAAGAACACACTCTTAGTTTTATCAGGGAACTTTTTAGCTATGCGATTTGCAATTTTAGAAAGAGCTTTAGTAGGAGCAATGCCAACACT
>CAYRBL010000413.1:0-3209 GCA_964422385.1 uncultured Bacteroides sp. | reverse complement strand
TAAAATCTTATTAATAGCATTGCCAATACCACAGTTGTTCACTCCTTTGAAATATATATTTCCGGAAGTAGCATTGCTTAATGTCTGCACACTTATAGTAGTATCATTAATAATTGTGGATTGAAAACCTGCAGGGAATGTCCATATATAATTTGATGTATTCTCAATAGAATTAGAATAAAAAGTATAGTTATTAGAATTGATTTTACAGATGGAATCAGGGCCAAAGATAAAACTTGAAGCCAAAGGAAGTGTCCTTAAATTGATGTGTAAAGCAGGAGAAGTGGCACCATAACCACAACCATTTTTACCATAAACTGTAAGAAATCCTGAAGTAGCAGCATTCGAAAAATTAATTTTAACCGAATCGTTTATCACATTTATAGTAGCACCATTACCCGAATATTGCCAAAAGTAATTTTGAGCATTTAAAATAGGAGGGATGTGATAAGCTACATCGTTTTGCCCTTGACAAACAATAGTATCCCCATGAATACTTTGGGCACTATCAGGAACACCTGCATTACTTATCAAATGTGCAATTCCATTCATAATAGAGTCGCGGACATAGGTAGCTTTTACACGTCCATAAACAGTATAATTAATTGCATTAGAAGGTAAATTGTACCACATAAGAGAAGTTCCTGTTGCTGCTTTTTCAGCACCAAAATAAACACTATCTTTTTTTACACGATACATTATCCCTTGCTGCGATCCATCCAGATTTACATTTGTAACTGTATCGAACATACAATAATTACCACCAGTAACATTGAATTTAGTTATATGAGAGTTTAAAACTGGGTTGAAAAGTGTTGAGATATTTGAAAGTGTATTGGTAATATCACCGTTAGTAGGGTTTGGATTAGTGTAGTTGGCTAATATTACTGTAGGGTAAAGCACGTGGGTACTATACAAGATACCAGCAGGAGATTGCCCAAAAGGCACAGAGTTGTTGATAACAATTGTACAAATCCTTATTGGCATAGTGTCGATCATCGTTCCTAAAGTTTGAAGAGGCATAGGATTTAGCAATATAAATGAAGGATTGGCAGCAGAAGGTTTGAATAATACTGAATTGGGTTGTTGAACAGTATTAAGTTGCGAACTCCCTGGCTCAACTACTACCGAAAGAGTTCCATTGCCTCTGATAGCAGCCATATTACTTATAAAAAATGCCCCTTGAAAACCCTTCAAATTAATAAGACCTGCTTTGCTTTTAATCCAGATTTCGAAACTATAATTATAAGGATTGGTAAGCGTATCATTTTTTATTTCGAGAACATATGTTGGTTGCTGTGCAAATATATTATTTGAGATTGTAAATATAAAAAGTATCAGAAAAAGTATTCTGAGTAAACTATGATTTAAACCAGAAGCTAAAGTAAAGTATTTATGTGTCATATGTAGCTTGTTACTTTTAAACATATTTAAACAAATGAAACTCCTAAAATATTGCGTTAAGTTCTAAAAAATGTAATATCATATTAAAGCAAGCGACATAAATTGTTTTTAGAAACGGTATGAAAGAAGAATTTTAAAATAAAAAAGCCTGTCAATATATATGACAGGCTTTTTAAAAATAGAGAAAATATAAGTGGTTTATTTATTTTCTTTTTGTTCTTTTTCCATATAATGTTTCAAGAAATCTTCAACCTGCTCAATAGCCAATCTTTTTGCAATAATCTTAAAATTCTTATCCAAAAGGAATATTACAGGTGTACTGTAAATATCATACACATCATGGTAGTCGATATTGGTTTTCATACCACTTACGTTAATCCAAGTATGGTTATTTTCCTTAACATATTTCTTCCATCTATCTAAATCCTTGTCGGTATCAATAGAATAAACTTCGATATCGAAACGTTTTTTATTCTTTTCATAGAATTCTTTGATTTTTGGAACTTCTACTTTACAATGTCCACAATCTGTATCCCAGAACAAAATCATTGTGAAATGAGAATTATGTCCAAAGCTTGATACGAACCTATCATTGGTATCAGGCATAATTAATTCAGGAGCTACACGGCCTAATAAAGTTGGTTTTAAGTGGCCAACTCTTTTCATTATGCTTTCCAATGTAGAAGGAGTAATCCAATAAGCCTGACCTGTTTTGTAATATTTCTCGCTTAGATAAACAAATATTTCATCTTGCCCCATTATCTGCGATCTTTCGTAGAAATTAGTTAAGAACCAAAGTGTATATTTAAACATCTCTTTATTTGCACGAGTACGTTCGATCATATCATCGCAATTAGCAATAATAGAATCATTAAACTGCATGATAATATTCTTGAAATAGTTTTCCAAACGACCATGAAACACTGGAGTACGTAATAAACGATCGTCTAACAAATCGAAATTATCCCAATAATGTGCTTTATAATATTTGTAAGCAAACAATGAATCAATAGCACCATTAGCCAATTTTGGAGGATCTGGAACATCAATATCTTTTGATGCTTTAAACACTTTTGCCATTAAATGATTAGGATTATCCTTCATGAATTTTAGTTTAAAATCACTTAATTCGGTGTTCAAAGCTTGTAATCTATCCTTAATTATTTTGGTAGAATCTTTATTATCCTTTATTTCGCCCAATCTTTTTTGTAAAGGAGCTACTTCTTCATATTTAACTTTATTATAGTTTACAAATTTATAAAAAACATCATTATCTGGAGAGTCTTTTATTTTCATAAACTTTGAAAAATCATCATTGCTTGTTTCAATAGAGAAGTTTTGATCTTTATCAATGATAAGTTCGAAATAACGTTTATCAAATGTAATAACAAGATAAACACCTCCAGGTAAAGCTTCTTCGTTCTTAAAAGTAAAAATACCTTTTGAGTTTAAAATGGCAGTATCTTTTATATACTGCTTGTCACCATAGTAATTTCCCAAATACAAAGTATCGTTTTTGTAGTTGTCGAGTTTAATTTTAATATTATATCCTTTTTTCTGTGCTACTGCAAGCATACTAGAAAAAAGAAGTAATAAGACTAAAGATTTTTTTAAAAAGTGTAGCATTGTTTTTTGTTTATAAAATTATTATATTACTGATTAATATTATTCTTATCAAAGCATTTAAACAAAATTTCAGTAAAATTAGTATTCATCAAAAATGAATTTAACATACTTTAAGATTAAGTTTGCTGCAAAATTACTGCTATAGACAATATAAATAGTACATTTGTTGTATAAAAATT
>CAYRBL010000412.1:1188-3215 GCA_964422385.1 uncultured Bacteroides sp. | reverse complement strand
GTAACTCCAGTGCCTACAAAATTCTGTATCATTTGAGTTGGAGTTACGGAGGTATTTACAATAAGTTGCCCCATTGCAAAATTTACCGATAGCACGAATATAAGAAAGACAGTTTTTTTCAACCTATACAAATATTAAGCTGCAAAATTAACACATTATAATCAAAACTATGTTAAGTAAAAGTTATAAAATGTGTAAATAATATAAAAAGCGCTTTTTGTTTATTTGGTTTTGTCTTGTGCAGTTTTTATTACTCCATCGCCTTCGGTTTTTGCTTTGGTCAAAAGATCCTTTGCTTTGGTGTCGGCTTCCACATTTAGTTTATCGGCTTTCGCTTTGGCTTCGGTGTGCAATTTAGCAGCTCCTTTTTGGGCAACTGCTTTTGCAATTGGATTGGTAGCTGCGTCTACTAATTTCTGCCCTTGAATATCTGCTTCGGATACCATCTTATCACCTGCTTTTTTGGCTTCGCTTCTTAAAAGATCACCTTGTTTTTGGGCTTCTTTTAATAATTGATCGGCCTTTTGTTGAGCATCCGCAATAACTTTGGCAGCATTTTCCTTAACAGTCTTCACAACTTCAGTTTTCACGGCTTCCTTTGCACTTGCTACAGGATTATCTTTACTTTCTCCCAAGCCCGATTTAATCTTAGGGTTCTTAAAAGTTCCGCCTATATTAATATTGAACTTAATATTATCACTCAATTTTACATTTACGCCCTTTGCACCTGCATTAGCTGCCAAAGCATCCAAAACTGAATTAGCAGCAGCACCGAATTCCTTGCGCGGAACGTCCATCTTCATCAAATAGTCTATCGTTTCATCAAAGCAAGTTGAACCCGAAACAGTGGCTTTTACGTTGCCCGTTTTAATATCAAAAGGACTGGTATAAACCTTGCCATCATTGATAACAAAACTTAAATTTACGTTATTAAGTTCTAAATGCTTTAAGCTTTCCATCTTCGTTACCTCAGCAATCTTTAGCATAGTAGTCGAATTATCTATTCTTATTTTAGAAGTAGCTAAAGTTCCCGAGCCTCTCATCGTATTTAACACCGGGCTCATTGTAGCATCCAACAAAGTATTAAATTTAAATTTGGTTGAGAAACTACCGTTCGCATTCTCGGCAATAGGAGCCATTTTACTAAAGGTAACAAAGGTTTTTGAAGCTTTATTTATATTAAAATTACTTATGTCGAGCGAGAAATCAGCTTCAGGTTTGTTCTTTATTTTGGAAGAATAATAACCTGTAACAGTCATTTTGCCATCGAGCATATTCATACTAAGATTTTTCATTTCCACTTTCTCATCTCTGATGTCGATTTCCCCTTTAATATTCTCCATTTCCATCTTATCAAAAATAAGTTTGCCAAAAGAAGAAGTCATAACGAAGTCGATATTAGCAGGAATCTTAACAAGCGTCATAACTTTGGCTAAAGTATCCTTGGCAGCTTCTGAATTCTTTTTTGCAATGGTCAAAGTGTCTTTAGGCATCACATCATTCAAATTAAAATACTTTGAAGAAGTAGAAAGTTGCCCTTTAATAGTCTCCCCTTTTAACCAATATGCAATATAATTCTCGAGTTTTCCTTTTACTGAGAAATCATTTCTTCCCATCAGCATATCAAATTGAGCCAACTCTAAATATTGTGGAGCGAAATTAAAACGAGCAGCTTGTATAGTGATTCCTTGTGCAAAGTCTTTGCTTTTGTATTTCATATTTTGCAAATCTAAAGATCCCTGCGCAACAAACTCATTATATTTTTCTTTTTTAATAGAAGACATTTTGCCTTTCATTATAATATCTGCTTTAAACATTCCATTCAAATCCTGACCCTCTTCCAATGGATAAACCTGTTTGATTGTAGCAAGGTCCAAAGAACCTTTTATTCCCATATTAATATTAGGATCGCTCATTGGGGTACTCAAAAACAAGTGCATATCCATGGGATTTCCTGCCAAAGCAATATGGAAAGTCGAAACATCTATGGTAGTATTGTCGGCACTTCCGCCTTTATTTTCTATTTT
>CAYRBL010000412.1:0-1088 GCA_964422385.1 uncultured Bacteroides sp. | reverse complement strand
AAGCCATCAGGAGTAAGCATTGCAAAGAAACCTTCGAACTTAAAGTACAATTGATTTAAGCGTGTCATATTTTCTTTAAAGGTAAACTTCATATTCTTCATATCGGCACCAATCGTTGCTTTGAGGTCGGCATCACATTTACTCAAATATCTTACGCCACCATAATCCACATCCAGATGTTTGATGGTTGTAGCAGTAATTAGGGTAGTAATATCGGCAGTCATATCCCCCGAAGAAGTATGATCGGCACCTTCCATCAACATATAAAAGCCCAGACTTGCATCATCGAAAACAAAGCGAGCATTGTTAACAATAATCTTTTGTAAAGTCATCTTAAAGTTGGAAGGCTGTGCAGGTGGAGCAGCTTTAGTGGTGTCGGCGGGTTTGGTTATTTCCCAGTTTGCCTTACCATCCTTTAATCTTTTTAATAAGATACGTGGATTATTAAGTTCTATTTTCTTAATTTTATAACCCGAACCTTTAAAAACACTCATCAAATCGATAGAGATATACATTTTGTCCATAGAAGCCAAAGTATCTTCCTTAAACTGGTCGACACCTACTATGCTAAGTTTATTTATGCTTAAAGAAAAGTTAGGAAAGCTCCTGAATAAAGATAAACCAAAGTCGGTGAAATCTATTTTGGCATTCATATTATTATTAGCTTCCTCTTTTATTGTTTTAACGATTTTCCCTTTAAAAGCTATCGGTAAAACGAGCATCAGGATAAGCAGTATTCCTATTGTTATGCCTGCTATTTTAAATGTTTTTTTCATATTGATTTGGATTAAATGTTTTCTTAATTAATATAAGTTAACGTAAAAATATTTCTTTTAATATATTTCTTTCTCCACCCAGGAATTGCCATCAAATACCCTCACAGTTTTAAATCCTATCCCTTGTAAAACTTCTTTTGTTTGATTAAAAAGCAAGGCAAGTTCAGTAGGTTTGTGTGCATCCGAACTAATAGTTACAGGGATATTCATTTTAAAAAGATCTTTAATAATAGCAGTCCCCGGAAAGGTATCATCAGAGCGTTTCTTGTATATTCCTCTTGAATTAATCTCAACTATACATCCTTTTTCTTT
>CAYRBL010000411.1:0-3225 GCA_964422385.1 uncultured Bacteroides sp. | reverse complement strand
AAGCAACCATTATCATAAGTACCATGAGTGGTACCACCAAAAGGTTCGCCTAAATAGGCACCTCCAGAATGCGTATTAGGATCTACAACTACACTTTGAAAACTAGGACATGTAATTTTAAAACCTAGATCTCCCGCATACGAATGCTCAATATTTATACATATAGCAGAAATGGAACTTGAATCAGTAATAAGCAAACCGTTTGGAAAGCTAGTAATATTAATTGGCAATGTAGTTACACCAGGAATACATTGTGGCCCATCAGGAATAAAAACAGTACTATCAAGAGATGCTTTAAGACTATTTAAAAAGCTTAATGGTTTTAAGATAACATTTGAATTGCTAAGATACCCTACTTTTAAAGTAGTAGTAGTGCCTGTGCATAAATCAGGCATTGGACTAACAATTAAATCGGGATATGCCGATAATCTAACAGTACTTCCAAGTGTATTAGTACTTACACATCCGTGAATATCTGTAATAACCAAAGAAACATCATAAGCTCTTCTTGTATTATATTTATGCTTAACAACTAACCCACTTGCAGTAGTATTATCACCAAAATTCCATTGAAAAGTACAATTTGAATTTTGTTGAAGATATTGTAAATTGTTTTGAGGAAAAATACCATTGCCAACAAAAGTAATCGAATCACCCATACAAGCATCAATCTTATTAGCTGAAGGATTAGGAATAGTTAGACTTGTATTTAAAGAAGAAATTATTTTCTGACATACTTTTGTACACATTATAGTAGCATTCCAACCTGAAGCTTGAGCTGTAGCATCCGTTTTAAATCTAAAAGTTAATGCTCCTGATGTATTATATATCCCTGCCTGAACAACACTTTGCTCGGCAGTCAAAGGATTATTATTATTAAATTTGCCAATCAAAGCAGCCGAAGATGTCATGCCATCATATATATATAAGGTATCTGATGGATCGATGTCAAAAGTACTAAAAATAATTTTCATATTCGTATTAATGGCATCATTTGAATTAAATGTTATGATTTGATCAGCATTTGGAGCGTAGTTGCCGCTAACATTATCAGTAAAACTTCCTGAACAAATAGTGACAGTTAAACTGTTGTTGGTTTCTATATTGAACTGAGCTTTAGCATAGCTAACAAGCAAGAAACTCACTAATAAAAATAAAATATTCTTTTTCATTTCAATAATTTTTTAAAGTACAAAGATACTAAATTTATAGTCATATTACATAATAGACAGAAAAAATTCAGGAATGTTACAATTAGTATTGAATTATTTTGTAAAATGTTGTACTTTTGCACGGTGAAAAATATTAGAAATTTTTGCATTATTGCACACATCGATCACGGCAAAAGTACACTTGCCGACAGACTACTTGAATTTACAGGTACTGTATCAGCCCGCGACCTTCAGGCTCAAGTCCTCGACGACATGGATCTGGAACGCGAACGTGGTATTACTATCAAGAGTCATGCTATTCAAATGGAGTTTGAGTACAAGGATGAAGTTTATGTTTTAAACCTTATCGATACTCCCGGACATGTCGACTTTTCGTATGAAGTATCAAGATCTATTGCTGCTTGCGAAGGAGCATTGTTAATTGTAGACGCTACACAGGGTATACAAGCACAAACAATTTCCAACTTATATTTGGCTTTGGATCATAACCTGGAAATAATTCCGGTTTTAAACAAAATGGATCTCGACAATGCCATGCCCGAAGAAGTAAAAGATCAGATTATAGATTTAATAGGTTGCGATCTCGAAGATATTATTGAGGCAAGTGGCAAAACAGGAATGGGTGTTATGGATATTCTGGATGCTGTCATCAAAAGAATACCTTGCCCAAAAGGTGATATTAAAGCACCTTTACAAGCTTTAATTTTCGACTCTGTTTTCAATCAATTCCGTGGTATTATCTCTTATTTCAGAATATTTAACGGTACTATCCGTAAAAACGATTTTGTTAAGTTTGTAAATACAGGTAAGGAATATTATGTGGATGAAATTGGTGTTCTTAAATTAAAACAAGAACCTCGTGATGTATTGTATGCGGGCGATGTTGGATATATTATTTCGGGTATCAAAACCTCTAAAGAAGTAAAATGTGGCGACACCATTACACATAAAGATAAACCTTGCGAAATTGCTATTGATGGTTTCTCGGATGTTAAACCAATGGTTTTTGCTGGAGTTTACCCTATAGATGCCGACGATTACGAAGAATTAAGAAATTCGATAGAAAAGTTGCAACTTAACGATGCTTCTTTAACTTTCGAACCTGAATCATCAGCTGCTTTAGGTTTTGGTTTTAGATGTGGCTTCTTAGGATTACTTCACATGGAAATAATCCAAGAACGTTTGGACAGAGAGTTCAACATGGATGTTATTGCTACAGTTCCTAACGTTTCGTATAAAGTAAAAACAACCAAAGGAGAGATACTTGAAGTGCATAATCCATCAGGTTTACCACCTTTAAATTATATAGATCATATCGAAGAGCCATATATTAATGCCAATATTATTACCAAATCGGAATATGTCGGGGCAGTTATGACTTTATGTATTGAGAAAAGAGGTATGTTAAAAAATCAAGTTTACCTTACCTCCGATCGTATTGAAGTTACTTTTGAAATGCCGTTAGGCGAAATTGTAATTGATTTTTATGATAAACTTAAGAGTATTTCCAAAGGTTATGCATCTTTCGATTATTATCAAAGCGGCTACAAACCTGCTAAACTTGTAAGATTAGAAATCCTATTAAATGGTGACTCAGTAGATGCATTATCAACCCTAATTCATCAGGACAATGCCTATAATTTTGGAAGAAGAATTTGCGAAAAGCTTAAAGAATTAATTCCTCGTCAGCAATTCGACATTGCAATACAAGCAGCAATTGGAGCTAAGATTATTTCAAGAGAAACAGTAAAGGCAGTTCGTAAGGACGTTACAGCTAAATGTTATGGTGGTGATATTACACGTAAGCGTAAACTTTTAGATAAACAAAAGAAAGGTAAAAAACGTATGCGTCAAATAGGCAACGTTGAAGTACCTCAATCAGCTTTCCTCGCTGTACTTAAATTAGATTAACAAAGATATCTTTTATAAAAACTAAAATCCTATTAGAATTTTTTTCTGATAGGATTTTTTGTTTAATAAGAGGTGTAAAGCACAAAAAAAAACTCCGCCAATCAAATTGACGGAGTTTTTTATTTATAACTTAAGGCACTTT
>CAYRBL010000410.1:0-3236 GCA_964422385.1 uncultured Bacteroides sp. | reverse complement strand
ACAACAATAATCTTTTCGATATCATGTTTTGAAAGCATTTTATAGATGTCGTTCCAATTCTTATTTAAATTAGTTTCATCCTTAAAATTGTTTCCTGAAAATGTTAATGCAATAAATACAATTGCTAATGCACCATAAACCCAATAAATGTTGAACTTTGGTTTCTTTGGCATGCTTAAATTAGGCTTTTTATTTGTATTCTTACTTGTATCTTTATCTTGGTCTTTTGTATTCTCTTCCATTATTACTTTATTAGAAAGTTCTTTTGAATAAACAAACTTTAGTTATATTAGTTGGTGCGAATTCGAAATTTATTATTAATCTTTATTCTCAATAACGGTTATTGCAGCATCTGCCCATAATCTTTCAAGATTATAAAACTCTCTGGTTTCTTTTTGAAAAACATGAACAACAATATCAAAATAATCTAATAGAATCCATTCTGCATTCATTTTGCCTTCTACCTGACGAGGATATTCATTGATTGCTTTCTTAACTTCGAATTCTACTGAATCAGCGATTGCTTCTGTTTGAGTTTTTGAATTTCCATTACAAATAATGAAATAATCAAACATTACATTGTTCAATCCACTTAAATCTAATATAGTTATATCTTTCCCTTTTTTCTCAAGAATGCCACTAACAATAATGTCTTTAAGCATTTCTGAAGATTTCTTTACAGCTTTTTTTACCATTTATTTAATTACTTTAACCTGCAAAATTAAGCATTTTTATGATTAAAATCTATACTTTTATTTATTATATTTGATTATTTTTACAAATTAATATTTATGACATGAACAATACACAAGCAATTGGCTATTATATAACTCAATTTGAGAGCTTAGATTCAACTAATGACTATATTTCTGAACTGTTAAAAAAGAATAATATTCAAGAAGGGTTTATAGTTTCGACATTATTACAAACAAAAGGAAAAGGTCAGAAGGGGAATTCATGGGAAAGCGAAAATGCAAAGAATTTACTTATGAGCGTGCTTTTAGCTCCTGATTTTATCAATGCCTCATCTCAGTTCTACCTAAATAAAATAATTTCTTTAAGTGTTGCTGAGTTTATTATGGAGTTTACTACTGATGTTTTTATTAAATGGCCCAACGATATTTATGTAAATAGTAAAAAAATTGCGGGCATTTTGATTGAAAATAAAATTATGGGTGATGCAATTAAGAACTCAATTATTGGAATAGGCATAAATATTAATCAAGAAGTTTTTTTAAGTGATGCTCACAATCCTATCTCTTTAAAAAATATTACGAAGGTAGAATATAATATTAATGAATGTTTGGATAAATTATGTACTTATCTTAATAAATGGTATGATGCTTTACGCAACGATAACTACGATCTTATTGATAATACCTATATGAAAATGCTAATGAACTACAATGTCTTTAGTAAATATCATTATAATGGGAAAGATATTATAGCTAAGATAACTGCCTTGTCAGAATATGGAATGTTAATACTACTACTCGAAGATGGCAGTAGTATTACTTGTGATATGAAAGAGATTGTATTTCTTTTCGATTAGTTTATTGAAAACCCTGGAGCTTCTATTAATTCTTTTAGTTTAACAACCAAAATATTTACGAAGTTCTGTAAAGGTTTACTCACCATCATGCTCATCATTGCATTCAAATCAGCAAGAAATAACAGTTGAACTTCTGTTTGATTATTTTCTATTTCTTTAAAAAACCATTTTAATTCAAAAGTAAAAGGAACATTACCATCCGACTCTATTACTATTTGTTCGATAGGCATTTTTTCTTTTATTTTCATACTTAAATCGGTGAGACCTTTAATAGTAAAAGAGCAGGAGTTTTCAGTAGATTGCCAGTTTATTATTTGTTCGGGCATCAACTTACCAAAGTTATTAAAGTTGCTAAGGAAATTATAAATTAATTCTCTTGAATTGCTTATAACAATTCTATCGCTTTCTATTTGTTTCATCGTTGTGGTTTAAAATACTTAAAAAAGAATTAAAATCCTGCGTTTATCTTATTGTCCGACCACTGCTCAGGATTCTCACGCCATTCGCTCAACGACATCAAATCATCAGCTTTTATGTATTCTTTATCTACTGCTACTTTTATAAGAGTATTATAATCGGTAAGAGTAAACAATGGTACTTGTGCTGTTTTAAAGGCATCTTCAGCTACTTTTAGGCCATAAGTAAAGATGGCTACCATGCCTTTTACATTACATCCTGCTTCTTGAAGTGCTCTTACTGCGTTTAAACTACTTTTGCCAGTTGAAACCAAATCTTCGATTACAACTACTGATTGTCCGTTGGATACAACGCCTTCAATCATATTTGTCATACCGTGTTTCTTTTCTTCGGATCTTACATAAGCAAATGGTAATCCGAACTCTTGTGCTACTAATGCACCTTGTGCGATTCCTCCTGTTGCTACTCCTGCAATCAATTCTACATCTCCAAATTCTTCAGAAATCATCTCGACAAATTGCTGTCTGATAAAATTTCTTATGATCGGAAACGACAGAGTTACACGGTTATCACAATAAATTGGAGATTTTCTTCCACTCGCCCATGTAAAAGGTAGTGTATTATTCAATTTTATTGCTTTAATTTGCAATAAATATTCAGATGTTTTTAAAGCTGTTTCTTCATTAAATTTCATGGTGCAAATGTATAAAGTTTTTGTGAATAATAAGGCAATTCATTTCGTAAAAAATATAAACGAAAGAATTTTAAATACGGAAAATACTGTAGTTCTTAGGTTTTACAGTAAAAAAATAATGATGGATTCTTACAATGAGTTTATCGCAGATAAAGATTTAAGCGATCTTTACATTTATAATCCTAGTGGCATAACTAACGCTTTTCATAAGTTTTGCGACGAGTTTAAGATTATTTCTGCGGGCGGTGGACTCGTTAAGGATGGTAAACATCAGAAGTTTCTATTTATTTTTAGACGCGATAAATGGGATTTACCAAAAGGTAAACAAGAAAAAGGCGAACAAATTCGTTTCACTGCCCTTCGCGAAGTAGAGGAGGAAACAGGTATAGGTAATCTTGTGATAACAGAAAAGTTGAATATAACTTATCATATCTATACTGAAAAGAAAGGTGAAGTGCTGAAAATAACGCATTGGTATTCGATGCTTGCAAAAAATCCTAAAGAACCTACTCCTCAAACTAACGAGGACATTACAGAGGCTAAATGGTTGTCGAAAGCCGAAATTAAGGATGC
>CAYRBL010000409.1:0-3256 GCA_964422385.1 uncultured Bacteroides sp. | reverse complement strand
GCATTAATTAAAAAAACTCATTTTATACTAAAACTGATTTATGCAACAAAGCCAATTGAATCAGGCCTCTCTCCAACTGCTGCTGCTAAGCAACTGAATCTTGGGCGCTCTACAATATATCGTGAGCTTAAATATGTAAGATAGGCGTTTTTTACAAGTCCATTATATTTTATGTCTTGCTGAACTCCTCTTTGATAATCTGCTGAACTCGACTTTGATAAATGACATTTCTGCACAATAACAGATAGTAATTGCACATGAGACCCTATAGTCGATAATTCAGGTTGACACAAATTCAGTATATTTTACAATTAATTGATTTAATTGTCCTTTAGTATAAGGCTTAATTATGTAATCTTTTATACCTAATGCTTTTGCTTTTTCTATCTCTTTTTTATCTTCAATTCCAGTTTGTAATATTGTTGGTATCTTAATATTGTTTTTATTAATCCATTCTAATACTTCTAAGCCACCCATTTTAGGCATAGTTAAATCTAAAAATATTATTTTGATTTCCTGTTGCTTAGCTTTATCAGATAATATTTCTGTAGCTATTTTGCCAGAACTTACTAAATATGCTTCGAATCCTAATGAACTCAATAATAATTTAGTCACTTCCAATATTGATATTTCATCATCAACAAATAGTATTTTAGACATAACTTGTTACTCAAATATATGGAATAGAAAAATTTACACTCACAGTTTGCAGATCGATATTATCTACCCATATCTTTCCTTTATGCATAGCTATTATTTCTTTGCAAATTGATAGTCCTAAACCAACGCCATTTTGTTGATTCTTAGCATTTTCTCCTTGAAAAAAACTATTAAATACTTTTTCTTTTTCATCTTCTGAGAAGTTACTTCCAGTATTTTCTATTTTAATTACAATCGCTTTAGGTTCTTTTGATTCCTCAAGGTTTATTTTGATAATATTACTTTCGCCATATTTAATTGCGTTATCTAATATATTTCTTATCGTTTGACCTATTTTTACCTCATCATAGGCTAATTTAACATTCTTAACCTCACCTAAATTAAATGAAATATTTGCTAAACATGAAAACTCTTTAATGCATGCCATACAAGTATCTATAATATTTCCGTCTGTAAAGTTATAAGTAGTTTGACCCTTAGCATTATTAGCAGAATTTAGCAAATGTGTTAAAAGTTTAATAAGTCTTTTGTTGTTTTCAGAGAGTATGTCAAGAATATTATCAATTTCTTCTTTAGAAAAAGAAGAAATATTTTGCTTCATCTCTTCTACAATAGAGCTTATTATATGTAAAGGAGTTCTGATTTCATGACTTAACATGTTTAGAAAATTTGTCTTATGTTCTAAAGATAATGATAATTCCTCTGTCTTAGTTAATAAACTTTGTTCTAGTCTTTTTTGTTTTGATATATCAATAGATACGCCAACTAATCCAATGACTTCATTGGATTCTCCTATCAATGGTGATTTATGACTAAGCATCCATTTTTTAGCCCATTTTTTATTGATGATAATAGAAGTTTTTTCTTCTATTAATTGTTCTATCCTAGTAGTAATTATTTTTTTATCATTGGCTTTAATTTCTTTTGCTATTTCTTCTTTCAAGAAATCTTTATCTTCTTTGCCTATAAGGCCATATATATTTTTAAATCCATAATTTTCTGCTTGTCTCTTATTACATCCTAAAAACTTACCATTTATATCTTTCCAATATACATGACCAGGCATTATGTCTAATATTTTTTGCATTACAAGCCCAGAAACTAAAGAATCTTGTCTGTTATTTTTTTTAAAATTAACTCCAGCAGGAAGCAACAAATGATTATAATACTGAGACATTATAGCACTAAAACAATACTCTATTGCTTCATTTCTTATAGCAGGATATATATCCACACTATAACCTTCCTCATACCAAATAGACATCACAGCACATTCTTCTAGTAAATATTCTGTACTAAGCTTTAGTCCTTTCTCTTCATTTAAGTTATAATCTCTTTTTTTGAGTCTGTTATTAAACTCAATAGCTAGTTTTTCAATAACACTAACGAATACATTATCAGTATTATATAAAAAATTTACCCGTTCTCTATATAATGTATATTTTTTACCCCGAAGCCAACTATCCCATCGTATTATTTCAAAAGGAATTGCAAGATATTTCTTACAATATTCAATATTTCTATCTATCCACTGATCACCATCCTTTTTCGCAATTTCATGTAATACATCCCCTTCTAAACCAGCTAACATTGCTATGGAATGTCTTTGTAATGTGTCGCAAACACCTATTGTACATTTTTTAAAATTCTTGTTTATTAAATTTAAAGTTGCTTTAAATTTCTCTCCTTCGTGTACATTTTGACCAACACTGATTGTCAATATACAGCTATCAAACTTGTTGCTTAAATCATAAGACTTAAGATTAACAAAATTTGCTGTGTATAATAATGTTTCCATCTAATTTTTTCTGTAAATTATAATAAGTACTACCACCCATCCACAAGTAAAAAAACTTAACATATATCCCCACATTAATATATAGTCTTTTACCATGTATCCATGTAATGCTGTTACAAATTGTATCATGTTGAATCCTAGAAACATTGGTAGGGATAAACCTATCGTCTTCCTAGTTTTATATAGTAAAACTATTTGTGGAACAAAAAGTGAAGCATTTAAAAGAGCTCCAAACATAAACAATATATCAGTATATGTCATTTAAATTCAAATTATTTATATATAGTTTATCAGTCACTTACTTTTTAATCATGCTAACATTTTATAAAAATTGAAACAATCTTTATAATTGAAATTGAGCTCACGAAATGAACATTAATACGATTTTTATCAAATAAGAATTTCATTCCCCGTGCAGACTCGTTAGCATTACTGGTATACATTAACAGCAGAATACATGAGTAGGTTATTCCCGATGAAAGCGAGCCAGTGTCATTTCGAAATCAAGCCGCTACATATAGTATAGGAATTTCACTATGTAAATAGTAATCAAAATTGCCCCCTAAATAATAATAATATCTCTTGAATAATTAATATTATGAAAAGGCAAACTACCTGGGAAAACAATCCTAAGAAAGTACATTTATGACTTGACTGTTACAATACAGATGCTGGACAACCTTTACGACATTCCCTTACTTTCTTTGCTGTATCAAATTCGGTTCTACGCTGATGGCTAATCTTGGCTTCGTTGCATAAATCAGTTTTTAGACGAGTTTTTCCATGTTGTCGTAAATT
>CAYRBL010000408.1:0-3259 GCA_964422385.1 uncultured Bacteroides sp. | reverse complement strand
AAAAATAAAATGCCGAAGTGTTCGTTTATTTAGTAGTTTTGTAAAATAATCGTAGGTTTGGAGATGGAGTCAGACAATCAATATACTGGGCTTTATATTATTTTAAGAAAGCGAGTGCTTTGAAACATAGATCAGCAACTTTTAAATTAAAAAAGTATTTATAAAAATATATTTCATCCCTCATTTTGTCAGTTTCATCCTATAGTATTCTTATTTCGTCGGAAATTGAATTGTTAATTCAAAAAACTGTTGTTATTTTGCAGTATAAATAATTTTATAATTTAATAAACAATGAAAAATATACTAATAATAAATGGTCATCCAAATAGCGATAGCTTCAATTCGGCACTCTTTGACGCTTACAAAAAAGGAGCATTATCGGCTAATGCTAATATTAAAGAAATAGTGATAAAAGATTTAGTTTTCAATCCGAATTTACAAAATGGCTATCAAAAAAGAACAGAATTGGAACCCGATTTATTAGATGCTTGGGAAAAAATAAAATGGGCCGACCATTTAGTATGGGTTCATCCTGTGTGGTGGGGCGGACTTCCTGCAATAACAAAAGGTTTTATTGATAGACTTTTCTTGCCTGGATTTGCATTTCAATATCGAGAAAATTCGGTGTGGTGGGACAAATTATTAGCAGGCAAAACCGCTCATATTATAACTACACTCGATCAACCATCTTGGTATTATCGATTTGTTTTTGGTAGGCCAAGTGTCAACCAATTAAAAAAATCTACCTTAGAATTTTGTGGAGTGAAGCCAGTGAAAGTAACTTACGTTGGACCTATAAAAAAATCGGAATTAACAGTAAGGACAAAATGGCTAGCTCAAATCGTGAAATTAGGAAGTCTACTTAAATAACAATTGTTGAAATATTATAGCATTTTAAATTTATTAATTAGATAAGGAATGTAAAAACAACTTTATTAATATTTTTTATAATTTAGGTTTTAAATTAAATTACTATTTTTGTTGGGCAAATTATTTATAAACTAAAAATAGTGTAAAATGAAAAACAAAAATTGGTACTTAGGATTCCTTGGATTATTAGGTTTAATGGGCTTTTCGTTCATCAAAAGTGGAAATATTACAGATGCAATATGGTTTGTTTGGTTCCTATGGTTCCTGTATTTTATTCCTACCAAAAAGAAAGAATAAAAAGAAATTATATTATAAAAAAAGTAAAAAGGGGGTATAACAATTATTTGTTGTATCCCTTTTTTTATTATTAAAATCACAATATAATGTGATTTTTGATTCTTATTATAGTGATGACAAAATATTATTACCAAAATCACATTATATTGTAGGTTTAATCTATTATTTTTAATAAAAACATCAATGGAACACAACTTCAAAATAATACTTAGCGTTTCTGAAAAGCAGAAAATGAAAATTAATAAAGTTAGGATAAAAGATATTCCCAACTATGCTGCCGACGAATTAGAAGTGTTATTAGGAGTTTCGGTAGAGAGAGCAAAAGAAATTTTAGCTTTAATAGAATTTCAATCCATACCTTCCGTTGGAATTAAATTTGCCGAAGATTTAGTGTCGATGGGATATTATTCGATAGCAGAATTAAAAGGAAAAGATGGAGCCAAACTAACCGAAGATTTCGAACTATTAAAAGGATATTGGATCGACCCTTGCGTAGAAGACCAGTTTAGATTGGTAGTTTATTATGCCGAAACAAACGATAAAAGTAAAAAATGGTGGGACTTTACAGAGGAAAGAAAAAGATATCGTTTAGAAAATGGCTACCCAAAAACCAGACCTCAAAAAGCCTGGCACGAAACATTGGGATTAAAAATAACTGCTAAAGTTTAGTTATAATAAAGAATTCATACCAAAATAAAAAAGATTATGAAGAAATTTAAACTAATATTAATACTTATTATAACTGCTTTTATTTTTATTATTTATTGTTATTTAGAAACAAGTTGGATTAAAATAAAAGAAATAGATATCGTTTCAAAAGAAATTCCTGAATCTTTTAATGGTAAAAGGATTGTATTTATCGCCGACATCCATCATGGACCCTATTTTTCGATAGAAAGAGTTGCAAAACTAGTAAAACAAATTAACGAAATAAATCCTGACTTTATAGTGTTAGGTGGCGATTATTCGCATCGCAATCCAAAATATATTACACCATTTTTCTTAGAGCTAAAAAAGATAAAAAGTAAACACAGCATCTATGGAGTGCTCGGCAACCACGATCATTGGGAAGGGGCGCAACTAACACAAGAAATGATGCGCTCAAATGGCATTCATATTTGCGACAATAAATCCTATTGGCTAAAATTGAATAAT
Source organism: uncultured Bacteroides sp. (assembly GCA_964422385.1). Taxonomy (GTDB): domain Bacteria; phylum Bacteroidota; class Bacteroidia; order Bacteroidales; family JACABE01; genus JBAXLO01. Next base: position 937 of record CAYRBL010000408.1, on the reverse strand, counting down.
GATAGTATAAAAATAGGTGGAGTTGGGGATTTATGGACAGACAAACAAGAAATCGACAGCACTATATCCGATGTTCAAAAAGATAATTTCTGCATACTTATTTCACATAATCCAGATTATATCGAAAACTTAAAAACCGACCGTATTGATTTAACTTTATCAGGACACACACATGGTGGTCAGGTTACTTTGTTTGGTTTGTGGGCACCAATTCTCCCCTCAAAATATGGGCAGAAATATAGATATGGATTAAAAGAAAAAGACAATATCAAGTCATATATCACTTCAGGCATAGGAACAATAACGCCTCCGCTTAGATTCTTTTGCCGCCCAGAAATAGTAGTGATTACGTTAAAAAAGAAATAAGATTTCTCCTAAAAGTCTAAAAAGCTAAAAGCCTAAGTCTTTAATCAAACCTAATATCCTTAACATTTAATTGTAGACTTACCTTACCGTTCCATTCGTTTTCTTCGATATGATAACAAATAGAAAACGGCATTCCTTTTTGTATTAAAGGATAGTATTCGCCCTGCTGGAAAGCTATTCCATTATATGGCAAACTTGAAATATGTCTGTGGAAAATAGAAAGTTTTAAATGATTGCTGCCAACAATGCGCGAATAACCCGAATCCCTTACGTCTTCTGTGCAAAATATTGGTGAAAGATTACCTGGACCAAATGGCGCAAATTGTTTTAGGATATTATAGAACTTAGGAGTAATGTCAGTTAATACAATAGTATCGTCAATTTCAATCTCAGGAACAAGCATCTTGTCTTTAATAGTAGCAGAAACCACATCTTCGAAGCGTTGACGGAAAGGCTCCAAGTTTTCGGGTTTCATAGAAAGACCAGCAGCATATTTATGTCCACCAAAGTGTTCTAAAAGATCACTACAAGCTTCAACAGCATCATAAATATCGAAATCTTTTACCGAACG
>CAYRBL010000407.1:0-3282 GCA_964422385.1 uncultured Bacteroides sp. | reverse complement strand
ACAGGAGTTGTTTACGAAATGAATGATAAAAAAGAAATGACACCAATTGTTGGTGCAAATGTTTTCTGGATTGGCACTACTAATGGTACTGCAACCAATGCTAATGGCGAATATAAACTATCGGCAAAAGGCGTTAAAGACCACAGAATAGTTTTTAGAATGATGAGTTTTAAAAACGACACACTCGACATTACAAATGCCGGTGATAAGATTAATCATATTATGACGAATGAAAAACAACAATTAAATATTGTTGAAATAAACGAAAGAAACGATAGCTATATTTCTAAACTTAATGCACGTAATGTTCAAGTAATAAACACAGGCGAATTATTTAAGGCAGCTTGCTGTAATCTTTCCGAAAGTTTTGAAACCAATGCTTCGGTAGACGTTTCTTATAGCGATGCTATTACAGGTGCAAGACAAATTCAGATGTTGGGATTGTCGGGAATATATAGTCAGATACAAACCGAAAACGTTCCTTCTCTAAGAGGGATGGCTTCTAATTTTGGTTTAAATTTTATTCCTGGTTCGTGGATGGAATCTATTCAGATTGCTAAAGGAACTTCATCTGTTATCAATGGGTTTGAATCTATCACAGGACAGATAAATGTTGAGTATAAAAAGCCAGCAAATTCTGATCCATTATTTGTAAACATATATGTAAACCAACGTCAGAGGATAGAAACAAACATTTTGGGAACATATAAAGTGAACGATAAATTAAGCACTATTCTAATGCTACACACCGATAATTTCAACAAACAATTTGATGTTAATTATGGCAGCTTTAATGGTGTGCTTACTAAAGGTGATAACTTTATGGATTTGCCAAAGATTAATACTATTAATGTTTTTAATCGTTGGGATTATATGGTTCCTGGTAAATTTACTTCCAGATTTGGTATTAAATATATGGAAGAACACAGGGATGGTGGCACTATGGATTACGACAAAAACAATTTTAATGTCGACAGTGCTGCTGTAACAAATAACAAAACACAACCTTATGGTTTTAGTTTTACCACCAAAAGAACTGAAGCATTTTGGAAGAATGGTTATATTTTCCAGAACAAACCTATGACAAGTCTTGCATTAATTCTTTCGGGAACTAATCATGTGCAAGAAGGAACTTTTGGTTTGAATACTTATAATGGACAAGAGAAAACATTTTATGCTAATTTGCTTTATCAATCTATTATTGGTAATAAAAACAATAAATATACTGCTGGTTTAAGCTATATTTTGGATGATTATACAGAAGATTACAATCAAAAACTTTTCATTTATAATTATCAAGTTTCGGATACAGGAAATCTTTTTATCGTAAATCATACCACAAAGAATTACTATAATCTTGACAGAAGAGAATCGATTCCAGGTGCATTTTTTGAATATACTTATTCTTACAACGACAAATTGGTTTTGATTGCAGGAATGAGAGCCGACCATCATAATAAATATGGTATGTTTTATACTCCTCGTTTGAATGTCCGTTATCATATTGATGCACAAACTACTGTAAGAGCATCGGCTGGGTATGGTTATAGAACTGCTAATGTTATTTCTGAAAACCTTTCGTTGTTGGCAAGTCAAAGGAATTTTATTTTTGAGAATGATTTAAAACAAGAGAAAGCACTTAACTTTGGCCTTAATATTACCAAAGAATTTGCTTTATTTGGTCGTAAAGCTGAACTTGATATAGATGTTTACAGAACTGTATTCTCTAATCAAGTTATAATTGATCTGGATAGCACACCTACTACTGCTTTTTTCTACAACCTAAAAGGAGAATCTTATTCTAATTCTTACCAAGCACAGTTGACGATGGAACCGCTCAAACGTTTTACAGTTTTGCTTGCATATCGTGTTAATGATGTTAAAACTACTATTGATGGAGTTTTGCAACAGCGTCCTTTTGTAAATAAATATAAAGGATTATTGACATTATCTTATGCTACAAAATTTGAGAAATGGAAATTCGATTTCACTACACAGTTCAATGGCAGTGCACGTTTGCCTAATCAAAGCAAAATGCCAGAAAAGATTAGAAGAAGTGATACAACTCCGGAGTATGTTGTTTTCAATGCACAAATCACTAGGAAATTCAAACATTTTGATGTGTATTTAGGTGGAGAGAATCTTGGAAACTTTATCCAAAAGGATCCAATTACTGAATATTTTGCTCCTTACCACACCCATTTCGATACTACGATGACTTGGGGACCAGTGGTTGGAACAACTGTTTATGCTGGGATAAGATTGACGATTAAATAGCACGAAATTTGCTATACAGTTTTAAAATATTTTTAAACTAAAGATAAAAGATAAGATATTTTTATGAAAAGAATTTTAATAATTAAATAAATATTAATACATCTAAAAATGAAACAGATTAACGGTAAACTTATTGCACTAATGATTGTAGCAATAGTATTGATTGGACAAACCTTATTTGCGCAACAAAAGAAAGCAGACAAATACAGTGAAATTAAAATTAAAACTTCGGCACAATGTGATATGTGTAAAGAAACAATTGAAAAAGCGATGGCTTATGAAAAAGGTGTTAAAACATCTGATTTAAATGTGGACACTAAAATATGCACCGTTAAATATGATGCTACCAAAACAACTCCTGAGAAAATTAAATTAGCAATTAGCAAAGTAGGTTATGATGCCGACGAAGTGAAAGCCGACCAAAAAGCTTATGCTAAATTATCTCCTTGTTGCCAAAAAGGTGGCGGAAAACATAAATAAATCTCTTTTATTTTTTCATAAAGAAAGCTGTTCAATTAAGGTTGAGCAGCTTTTTTTATTTATTAAAAACTGGTTCTCCTATTCGCTTATTAATTTATATCTTTGCCAAAAAATATTTTTAAATAAAGCTAATGACTTCTAACATCCGCAACATTGCTATATTTGCTCACGCTGACGCAGGTAAAACTACCATTACCGAGAATCTTCTTTACATTGCCGGCGCTACTAAAAAGATAGGTAGTGTTGACAATGGTACATCGCAAACCGATTATTTGCTGGTGGAGAAAGAAAGAGGAATCTCTGTTCGTTCGGCGCATACACTTTTAAAATGGAATGATATTAAGATTAATTTAATTGACACTCCCGGTCACGTTGATTTTTCGTCGGATGTAGAGCGAATATTAAGGATGATTGATGGTGCTATTTTAGTTATTTCGGCCGTTGAAGGCATACAAGCGCATACCGAAACGTTGTGGGAAGCGCTTCAAATGAATAATATCCCTACTCTTATTTTTATAAATAAAA
>CAYRBL010000406.1:1221-3313 GCA_964422385.1 uncultured Bacteroides sp. | reverse complement strand
GTAATATCGTGAAGTTTGTCGGTACTTATATCTGAACAAACGACCAGATGAGCAGTTAAGGCATTTTCGGTAGTACTCAATGCCCAGATATGAATATGATGGAAATCGACAACACCATCCAGTTCCTTAATAATATTCCGCACCTTTTCGATAGTTATACCAGCAGGCACGCCATCGAGCGAAAGCTTCAAACTATCGCGAAGAAGCCCCCAGGTGCTAACAATTATAACAATTGCAACTCCCAAACACAGCACCGAATCAATCCAATAAAGCTTGGTGTAATAAATAATAATACCTCCAATCACCAACCCAACAGATACCAAAGCGTCAGAAAGCAAATGCAGGAAAGCACTCTTAATATTTATGTCGTGCTCCTTATATTTAATAAAAAGAAAAGCAGTAAATGAGTTGATGGCGATGCCAATACCTGCAACTATAGATATTATTTCGCCGGGCATCGGCTCTGGATGAAATAGTCGTTGAACGGCCTCGAAACCGATGGCGCCAATGGAAACCAAAAGCACAACGGCATTGAGCAAAGCAGCAAGAATAGTTGTTTTTTTGTAACCGTAGGTATACTTATCCGTTGCCTTTACTTTGCTCATCTTAATTACAAATAAAGACAATGACAAAGCGGCAACATCTGCCAGATTGTGGCCGGCATCAGATAGCAACGAAAGTGAATGTATGCTTAAACCTGCGATAACTTCGATAAGCACAAAGCTAAGGTTGAGGATAATCCCAACGATAAATGCCCTGTTTATTTTAGTATGCGTATGATGTGTATGGTTATGCGCCATGCTTTTTATACTATGTTATTTTTATTATTAAATAACAAAGACATTATAAATATGTTTGGCAAAAATATATTAGGGAGAGAGGTACAAACAAAAAAGCCTTCCCTGTAAAGGAAAGGCTTTTCAATATTGGGACAATATTTTCTATTAATGTTTTACTATAAGCTTGCGAGTATAGTAAATTTTATTGTTAACAGTTAAAGAATAAAAATAAATTCCTTCTTTCATATCAGAAGTATTTATAGTTTTCCTACCATTTAAATCTTCTATATTAATTTTCATAACGTCAGAACCTAAAAGATTACGGATAGTGATATAAGCAGTATTGGTTTGTTTAGGCAATACATAACTTACAGTAGTTGTATTGTTAGCAGGGTTAGGATACGCATCGCTGAAGGTAATATCGCTTCTATGAATTTCGCTAATTCCCATAATACCATTAAACTGTACTCTAACACAAACTGAATCCTGAGGATTTGCTTCGTTAAAGAATACGTATCTAACAGTAGTAGTACCTGGAGTGCCATTTGCATGGTAGTGACCTGAGAAATTAGAATCAACTGCATTAGGAGTTAATACTAATACGTTAGGTGCTAACCAAACTGTAGAGCTGAAGCAGTTGTCGAAAAAGCAAAAATCATTAGTTGAGTTAGGAACTGAATCCATAACCACTTTCTTCATTTTAATATTTAAGGTTCCTGAAGAAATATTTTTGATTTTAACACCGATATAGTCTAAGGTAGAATTAACATCACCATTTATCGCAACTAAGGTGTTGTTGGTTTGTGTAACACCATTATAAATTAAAGATATGCTTTGGCAATAAGCTGCGAAGCTTAAAAGAACCATGATATATGTGATAAGTATTATTTTTTTCATAGCATTATGTATTATTTATTCTAAAATTATATTACAAAAAACATGCAAAAGTAATCAATTTATTTTTAATTGTTTTTAATATTATACATTTTTAGCAAAATTAACAAAAATAGTTACGTTATGATTGTTTTTAACTAATATTTAACTTAATTAAAAATATCATTTAATAAAGCATCATCAATAAAGTTGGGGAGTGTTACTTTTAAATTTGGCTCTCTTTCCATCGCACGTTTAATTGCAAAGATAGCTTCCTCGTTTCTTGCCCAACTTCTGCGAGATATTCCATTGTTAACATCCCAAAACAACATTGATTTTAATCTTCTGTCAGCATCAGCCGAACCATCCAATAACATACCGAAGCCGCCATTGATAACTTCGCCCCAGCCAACGCCACCACCATTATGAATAGACACCCA
>CAYRBL010000406.1:0-1121 GCA_964422385.1 uncultured Bacteroides sp. | reverse complement strand
ACCTTTTCTTTAAAAAGCACAGGGTTCTCAGCCATCATTTTATTGGCATCTTCAAAACTAACCCCAACAGGATAGTAACCGCCAGCCCATGGATTGTGCAAAGAAGTTTGGTCGGAACCTAAATCTACGTGCATATTTTCCTTAGCAAACTTCTCCCAAAGATCAACTATGTTGCCTTGATAAGCTATAGATACTGCTTCTTTAGCAGCAACAGCATTTTTTACTCTAGCAATTAACTTATCTAAATCAGCATACACTTCGTCGACCCAACCTTGCGAATGACGCGTATGAGTTGCCTTAGGATTAATCTCGGCAATTACTCCAACAACTCCAGCTATCACTGCGGCTTTTGGCTGAGCACCCGACATTCCTCCAAGACCAGAAGAAATAAATAATTTTCCACCCAAACCTTTATCATCAATCTTTCTTCCCGAGTTTAAAATTGTGATAGTAGTTCCATGTACGATGCCCTGTGGCCCGATATACATATACGAACCGGCAGTCATCTGTCCATATTGTGACACACCTAATGCATTAAACTTTTCCCAGTCGTCGGGCTTGGAATAATTAGGGATAACCATTCCATTTGTAACAACCACTCTTGGCGCATCCTTGTGCGAAGGATACAATCCCATGGGATGTCCTGAGTACATTGTCAAAGTTTGCTCATCTGTAATCTCCGACAAATATTTCATCGTTAAAAGATATTGAGCCCAGTTTTGAAATACTGCACCATTGCCTCCGTAGGTAATTAATTCGTGTGGATGTTGGGCAACTGCAGGGTCCAGATTATTTTGTATCATCAGCATAATTGCAGCAGCCTGTTTGGTTTTGCAAGGATACTCATTTATATCTCGCGCATAAATTTTATATTTTGGCATAAAACGATACATATATATACGTCCATAGACCTCCAGTTCTTTTATGAATTCTGGTGCTAATGTTTTATGATGTTTCGCATCAAAGTATCTTAAAGCATTCTTTAATGCCAGTTTCTTTTCTTCTATAGTAAGAATTTCTTTTCTCTTTGGAGCGTGATTTACGTTTTCGTCTCTTGCTTGTAGTTCCGGTAAGACGTCGGGAATACCATTAGTAATCTCTTTTTGAAAATCGTTCATTTC
>CAYRBL010000405.1:0-3323 GCA_964422385.1 uncultured Bacteroides sp. | reverse complement strand
TCATTATCAATATTGTGCAAATACATATATCTACAGTTAGTTGTAGCAAAATCACCTGGATTTACTATCAGCTCCTCCCCTGCTGCTATAGTGCGCTTCACAGGGTTGAGGATGCCTGTAGAACCATCAGTTATATATACTTCAGCTTCGGCATTACCAACATTAGTAATACTTATCTGGTCAGTTGGCATAAAGTTGATACCTGCCTCTTTTGTTTCCAAAGGATTTAATTCAACTACTACCAAATTAGGGTTAACAGCTGCTGTTACACTTGCTTTAGCATACATTTTATTAATCTCATAATACCTTTCTATATTCTTAGGTATCTGGCTATTTTTCTGTATTAAGCCACCATATACCCAATAAAAACTTGCTGCTATCAGTTCTCTTTTATTTTCGAGTACAGCACTGGCATTCTTCACTCTCTGTGCATTTGTACGTTGTGTTTGACGAGCAGTTGCTAAGGCTAAGCTAAAGTCTTTAAAATCCTGAGCAATTGTTACTAGTTCAGTTCTTAAAAGCATAGCTGTAGCTAAGTTTTCAGTAAATAAAACTCTATTTGTGTAACTTCCTTTCTGAAAAGGCTCTCTACCTTGAGACATTAAAGTTATGTAACTTTCTTTTTCGTCAAGATAACAGTTCTTTAAAAAAGTATCCACTCTATTGATTTTATCTCCCGACAAATCTGTAAAATAGGTCTTTAGGATAGCCCCAGACCCACGATAGATACTTACAGCTGATAACCAGTTTAAGTAACTTGCTTTATAAGCATTATAGTCTGTTGTATAATGCGTTAACAAAACTTGTATAGTAGCATCAGCCGATTCAGCTGTTAAAGTCTGTAATAATTGGTCAGCAGACTCTAAGGTTCTTCTATTATTTTTGTAGAAGGTTGTATTCCAATGATTGGTTGTTATTGATCTATTTATTGTCATAAAATTATTTATTGAAAATGAATTTATTAGTACTATATGTAAATATCCTTTAGTTTATATTTTTATACATATAGATATTTACAGTACTTGTTTATAAAAAAATAATACAAACGTTAGCCTTCATTGCACAGATGATGATATTAGATACCAAATGGTTGTAGTATTATCAAAACAACCCTATAAGCTGAATATATGCTTATAGTTTAGATGAAGGCAAAAGCAATAGGTGGAATAATGTCTTTTAAAGAAAGTTTTTTCATATTTATTGTTATTTATTAAATCAAACAGTGTAATCTATTTGACTAATAGTGCAAAGATACAAAATATAAATGTAACTACCAAATATTTATGAAAATAAATATAGCTAAGCTATAGCTAAATTGAAGTATTAATATTTTTAATTATATTTTATTATACTTTAGATTTATATTGTTAATTATAAATAACATCCATTTGCTTTTCAAAAGGAAAATATACTTTTTTAATTTTTAATTTTTAATTTTTAATTATTCTAATTGATATTATATCTAACTTTGTAGAATTAAGTTTTGCACTTAACCTTATAATAATAAAAACAGATGAGTAAAGGAAATGAGAAATTTAACAAGATAGCAATATTTGAAGACAAAGAGATTAGGAGAGAACAAATAGATGGCGAATGGGTGTTTTCTGTTATAGATATAATAGCAGTTTTAACTGAAAGTACCGACCCTACTAACTATTGGAGCATGTTAAAGAAAAGAGAAGCTACTTATGGTATTGAACTATCCACAATTTGTGGACAGTTGAAATTAATCTCGAAAGATGGGAAGAAAAGATTAACAGATATTGCTAATACAGAGGGTATATTCAGAATTATTCAATCAATACCTTCTAAAAAAGCTGAACCTTTTAAAAGATGGTTGGCTCGTGTGGGAAAGGAAAGACTGGATGAGATAGAACAACCTGCAAAGGCAATAGAGCGTGCCAAAGGATATTATATAGCCAAAGGATATACTCCTGAATGGGTACAAACCAGAACTGCGAGTATTGAAACAAGACATAGTTTTACTGATAAACTGAAAGAAGCTGGTATATCTGAGGGTAAAGACTATGCTATACTTACTAATGAAATGTATAAATCATGGTCTACTTTTACAGCTAATGAATACAAACATCATAAGGGTTTGAACAAAACTGACAGTTTGAGGGATAATATGACTCCTTTAGAGCTTGCAACAACAATTTTTAACGAGGCTACTACCTCCGAAATATTAGAGAGCATAGATGCAGAAGGATTTGTTGAAACTAAAAATGCTATTCATATAGCTGGTAAAATCACAAAAGAAGCTATTGAGAAGATAGAAAAGCATACAGGCAAAAAAGTAGTTACACACAAAAACCATAAAGAGCTTGATACACCTGAAATAAGAAAAGAATTGGCACAACAATCCACAACTAAAGAAATAAAGAAGAAAGATTAAGTGCAAATTAATAACCTTACCTTGCCTCTACTAAAGTAGAGGGATTTGATTAAATGTCAATTATAATTAATTTTGATGTATTTCGCCCCAATTATTAATTCTTAATTTTTATTTTTTTAATTATCTCCCTTTTTTACTTTTTAAAAACTGTATTCTGAAATACTTTTGCTTCAATAAAAAATCAGACATATACAACTAAAAAACCTTCAACAGGTTTTTGATGAAGGTTTTATTTGTTAAACATTTAATAATTATTTGTCAAGTAGATATATTTAAGTTTTTGTAAGAGCTTATGATATTCCTCATGTTTTCCTTTACCAATCTTTTCTATTTCAATTCTTTCAAAAGCATCATAAATCCCTTCATGTAAAATAGGATCAATAATTTGATCAGCCATTCTGAAAAGAATATTATTTTCTTTATCAATATGATTTCTTAAAAGGAAAATATAACCTTTACTATTTTCAATAATTTCTGTTAAAGCCTTTATATTTCCACTTTTATAACTATTATATGCCTCAGTTAAACCTTTTACAAATGCTCTTCCTTGATCGTGCTCCGTAAGCATTACTGCTATTGGTCCAGCTTCTTTATTCATACCAGCTTCAACCATTGCAGGGAATAATATTTCTTCTTCTTTACCATGATGACATTTATCTGCAAATGTTTTAATAAAATCAATCATACTTTCAAGATGATTTATATCTATTTCTTCTCCAGCTTCTGCTTTTTTAATAAAGCTTTCGAGAATTGAAAGCATTAATCTAATACCTTCATGTTCTTCAATTAATTGTTCTGTTGCTTTCATTTTATTATTATTCTATTTGTTTAAATAAAGGAGTTGACCATTAACGACAACTCCTTATATTCTTAATTATTAATTATTAATTCTTAATTATTTCTTAATTGACCAACCTGCTTTCAA
>CAYRBL010000404.1:0-3326 GCA_964422385.1 uncultured Bacteroides sp. | reverse complement strand
AGATAGCTTCAGGTGACTGGAGTTCAGACGTGTGCTCTTCCGATCTAAAAGCTTTCCATTAACATCATTTGACACTGCATAAAGTTTATTATTAGAGGCCATTTTCAATTCACCAATTCCACCATTTACATAATTTTTCCAGGCATAAGTAGCTGTAGCAGTATTGAATTCATATATACCTAATTCTGTCAACCCATACAATTTATTTCCTACAGCAGTAAGCCCCCCTGCTGGATTATGTACATTATTTCCCCAACCCGGAGCCAACTGACTTGGCCATGTCCAACTGCCAAAAAGCTTTTGCTTTAAGTCATATACATATATACCTCTACCACCACCACTTGCATCATTGCTTCTTCTAGTAATATACAACTTACCATTATATTCCATTATACCACCAATACTCATATAATCAAAAGTTGCAATAACGGTAGATGTATTTGTATTGGAATTAAAAGAGAAGAATGAATGTTTTCCACCATTTAAAACATCCTGCGCTAATCCATATAACGCCCCATCGGATGCTCTGAATAAATCTGTAATTATTAATCTTCCATTAGCGCTATAATTAGCCGGTATCTGTACAACATTGTTCAAATGCCTGGTATCAAAAACACCAATATAACCCGTATTAGTGTTATTATCAATTACACCCGTTAACAACATTACCGGATTGGAAGTTTTAGTCAATACCACATCATCATAAGTAGTTGCACAACTAGAAGTATTTATAGTCCACCTCAAAGTAGCAGCACCACTGCTAACAGTAACGGCGGTTGTTGGGCTACTTGGTGTGGTAATAGTTGCACTACCAGAGACAACAGTCCAGGTACCTGTACCATTACCCGCCATAGTAAATGAGCCAGAACAGTTTACCTGATCCGGACCAGCATTTGCAACCACACCACTTTCATTAAGTGTTACAGATGTAATAGCAGAAGTAGCAGAACATCCCTTTAAATCAGTAGCAGTTATGCTGTAATTGCCTACTGTTGACGTAGTGATACTATTTGATTTTTCTCCATTTGGAGACCATAAATAGGTGACATTTGATAAGTTTGACTGATTAAATACTACAGTAGGATTATTGACAAAATTAACAGAATTTAATCCAGTTACTAAATTTTGAGCAGGAATTCCCATACCCTGATTAAATTGATAATATCCAACTAAACCAGACGAAGAGGCGCTTATGGCATTATTCATATTGGATGAAATTTGAGCCTGTGTTCTAGCAACATTCCAGATACGAATTTCGTTAGTTTGGAAAGTTCCATAGCCATTGCTACGCGCATCTTTACCAATATCCAAAACTGAAGAAGCATTATTTTGAATAGTTGCTGAAGTACCCGTTGAAGTGGCAACTTGTACACCATCCACATACGCAAATAAACCTGCGGAAGAAGCTACAGTAGCAATATGATGCCAACCAGTTGAAGGATAAGTAAATTGTACAGACTTCCAAGATCCTCCATAATTTATGTAAGCTAACATATTACTATAACCTCCATCCCATAGCCACACGTTAGTTGACATATTATCAACCTGACTTGTAGCCTGACCCATATCTATTCTACCTGTACCCGCATTTACCCATCCTTCAATAGTAATAGCATTTGAAAAAGTATAATAAGGAGTCACATCTCTAACATAATTTGATCCAGAAAACTGCATTACATCACCCAAGAAAATCTTTGGCGCACTTAAACTAACTGAACTTCCTGTACAAATATTAGTAGAACCACTTGCTGTGACAACAGGTATTGCAGGCGCATCTACAGTCGCAATGACAGGTGTTCTAGTTGCAGAAGAACAACCATTTACAGTAGCATCTACATAATAGGTAGTGGTACTAGAAATAGATGGCGTGATAAAGCTTGTACCTGTCCCTAAACTAGTCCCACCTGTAGCTGCAGCATACCAATTGATGGTCCCTTGTAAGGCGATTGCCTTTAAAGTATCTGAACCAATACCACAACGGAATCCGTTTGTGACTGTTGCAATTACTGGATTCGCATTAATTATCATATCATCGAAAGCAGAAGCACAAGACCCATTGACAATAGTCCAACGTAAGGTGACATTACCTTTTAATCCTGTAACATTTGTGGTAGGGCTATTGGGATTGGTAATAGTAGCTATACCAGACACTACCGTCCAAGTTCCAGTTCCTGCAGAAGGAGTATTAGCAGCCAAGGTTGCTGTGGAAGTACAAATATTCTGATCGGGACCAGCATTCGCCACCACACCACCTGCAGTAAATGAAACAGTAGTTGTAGCTGAAGTGGCAGTACAACCATTTCCATCGGTAAGGGTAACATTATAATTACCGGCTGCAGATACATTTATGGAAGATGCCTTTTCACCATTTGGAGACCATAAATAAGAATAGGTTCCATTAAAATTGCCATTTCCTGCGAACCATTTATTATATAAATAGTTTACAACGGATGATTCACTAACAGGTAAACTATCCTGGAAGTATAAAAATTCGCCCAATCGCATATTGCTATATTCACCTGCATCGCTTTTTCCGATATATAAATTACCAGATTGAACCGGAACTGTATAACTACTATTAGTAACAGAACCCAGATTTTTCAGGTAGCCACTACTATCCCCATAGAGAGTAAAAGTTCTTGCATTTCCACCAGTGATTTTTGCAGCCATTATATAGGTAGTACCAAATGAAATGGTCTGATTACAATATGAATTATCATTTCCTGTTTGCCAGTGATAGATATTATTTGCAGCTGTTCCATTTTGTTCTATTGTTAATCCTGCATCCCTATTCCAGTGATAAAATAATGAACCCCAATTACTGGCAGCAGCTACAATTTGTACCGTTGTAAATACATACGTATTCTGGTTCGTATTAAAGGCACTTACAGTTCCTGTTTGATTATTATTATACCGGATAGACGGATGACCATTAATAGAATTAGTCTCATAAGTAGCATCAGTGCTTAAAGAACGGGCATAACTACTTTCGTCTCTTAAAACACCACTTAAACTATTACCATTACTTACATTATACTTAGATGCATCAATCCATAGTTTTAAGGCAGGGTTTTGACTACTAATCGGGGAAGGAGATGGTGCAATCAGGCTAACTGAACTTCCAACACATAGACTCGTTGAACCACTTGTAGTAATAGTAGGAGTTGCCAAAGCAGCAGCTACATTTGCCGTTACCGGAATTCTTGGTGATGATACAAAGCCATTAACAGTTACATCAACATAATAAATGGTGGTAGAAGAAATAGATGGCGTATTAAAGCTAGCGCCTGTTCCTAAACTGCTACCTCCTGAAGAAGCAGCATACC
>CAYRBL010000403.1:0-3373 GCA_964422385.1 uncultured Bacteroides sp. | reverse complement strand
TTTGAAATCGTTTTCTAAACCAAAATAACGTAAGAAACCAATCACAGTTTCTGTATCAAAATCATATTGGTGTTTTGTAGGTTCCATAGGCTTAGGTTCAATTAAGAAAGTTCCTTTAAAACCTTGTTTGCGGGCATAATCTCTTGCCATAGTTAAGAAACGACCTAAATGTTCCTTCTCACGTTTCATATCAGTGTTCAACAAAGTCATATAACCTTCTCTTCCACCCCAGAAAACATAATTCTGACCACCAAGAGCAATAGTTGCATCAATGGCATTCTTAACCTGAGTTCCGGCATGAGTTAAAGCATGAAAATCAGGGTTGGTAGAAGCACCATTCATGTATCTTGGATTAGAAAATACATTTGCAGTCCCCCACAATAACTGTATGCCCGAAGCAGTTTGCTTTTGCTTAGCATACTCAACCATTGTTAGAAGTCTTTTCTCAGATTCTAAGATAGAATCAGCTTCTTCAACTAAATCATAATCATGAAAACAATAAAAAGGCACACCTAACTTACTAATAAACTCAAAAGCGAAATCCATCTTAGCCTTAGCCTTTTCAATAGGATCTTTAATGTCGGCCCAAGGATAAATCTTAGTTCCCGGACCAAAAGGATCGGCACCAGTGCTACAGAAACTATGCCAGTAAGCAATTGCAAAGCGCATGTGTTCCTTCATTGTCTTTCCGCCAACGATCTGATTTTCGTTGTACCACTTATATGCCAAGGGATTCCTTGAACTTCTACCTTCAAACTTAATTCTTCCAATTCCATGAAAGAATTCAACGTCACCTGTAAGATACTCCATAATTATTATTGTATTTTTTGTTTATAAATTAATTAATTGCGTTTCTAATGTACGAATCCATTTTTCGCAAGCAGTGGTTGTCATTTCAATAGCATTACTATCAGGTTTGGTAATGCCGATTACATTTAAATTCTTGAAAGCTTCTTCTTCCGTTTTATAAATACCCGAACCTATACCTGCACCTAGAGCAGCTCCGGTGGCTCCATCAGTATCATAAAGTTCAATAACAGAACCAGTGGCATTAGCTAAAGTCTGCCTGAACACAGGACTTAAAAACAAATTAGCATTGCCCGCTTTAATAGTCTTAGTTTGAACTCCTGTACTATTTAAAATCTTCATACCATAAGCAAAAGAGAAAGCTATGCCCTCAATCGCAGAACGTATCAGTTCATTTTCGCCATGGATATTAAAATTAAGATTCATCATACCGGCATTTACAATCTTATTGCCAAGCATCCTTTCAGAACCATTCCCGAAAGGGATAAATACTAAACCTTCTGAACCAATATTAGCTTGTTCTGCTTTCAAATTCAGTTCATCATAAGTATATTTGCCTCCAAACATTCTTTTAATCCACGAGTATAAAATTCCAGTACCATTAATACAAAGCAACACCCCATAACGAGGCTTATCTTTAGTATGATTTACATGAACGAAGGTATTTACTCTTGAGGCAGGATCAAAAAGAATTTTATCATTCACACCATAAACCACACCCGAAGTACCTGCCGTAGCAGCCACCTCCCCGGGATTGAGAACATTTAATGAAAGCGCATTGTTAGGTTGGTCGCCGGCACGATATGCAACAGGAATCCCCTCAGGAAGTCCAAGTAATTCAGAAGCCGTCTTATTTATTTTCCCCTGAATGCCCATTATTGGAGTTCTTTCTGGAATTAAATCTTTATTAATACCATAATAATCCAACAGCATATCAGCAGTATCTTCTTTCTTAAAGTTCCACAGAATACCTTCCGACAAACCTGTTGTAGTAGTTTTACATTCCCCAGTCAGCATCATTGCAATATAATCTCCGGGAAGCAACATCTTATATACCTTATTATATATAGCAGGCTCGTTTTCCTTAACCCATTTTAGTTTAGAGGCAGTAAAGTTACCTGGAGAATTAAGTAATTCTTCCAAACATTTCTCTTCACCTATATCTTTAAAAGCTTTTTCACCATAAGAAACCGCACGGCTATCACACCAAATAATAGCAGGGCGTAATACTTTCTTTTCTTTATCTATCAAAACCAAACCATGCATCTGATAGGAAATACCAATGGCTTTTATATCATTAGCATCAACATTGGGATTTGAAAGGATAAGTTTAGTTACCTTGCCAATATATTCCCACCAAGTTTCAGGGTCTTGTTCTGCCCAACCTGCTTGCGGTGCATTTATCTTCATCTCCGTATCGGGATACTGTGTCTTCGCAATACATTTCCCCGTAAGGGCATCAATTAATGACGCTTTTACTGAAGAACTTCCTAAATCGTAACCAAGTAATGTCATAGTATTATTTTATGGTTTTGGACATCCAAACTAAAGCCCAAAAGTACATATTAATTATGAATTATGAAACCTTAAATAATAAATGTAAAAAAAACTAGTAAAAGTCCTCCAGCCAGAAATATCAGGTTACTTAACAAACTTGTGATAAAGGAACCAAAAATTGCATTATCTTCATAATACTTTGTCATATAAATTGTATCAGATAATATGATTATTAAAGGAGTAGTAAAAACTAAAAAAACTCTTAAAAAACCTAAATCTAGTATAAATGGAAAAATTATTAATATTATATAAGTTAGGTTTATGAAACTAAACTGTTTTAAAAACTGTTTTTTGCTTTTAGGTCGTAACATTAATAATGCTATTGGTAATTTAGTAACAAATATTATTATCAATGCAATAAAAATAAATTGACCATATTTTAATAATATTGGCTCAACCTCTTTTTCAATTCTTATTTTTCCATTGGTTTTATATATATTTATTTTATTCTCTTTTCCAAAAGCTGACATTACACATGAAGTAATTTCCTGAGAATTCTTTAATTTTAATTTAATACGAATATTTATTAATTTAATATCAGGTGAATATTGAGTTACACCATCAACAACTTTTATCCTATATATATTGTATATTTCATCAATGTTTGATTGTTTTGAATCTTTAATAACAATTAAACTATCAATCTCAGAAACCAATGAATTGTTGATAATAATATATCCAAAAGGATAATAATCCACTGCAAAACATGCCGAAGATATTATTGACATTAATGCTATGAAAAAAATGACAGTTTTCTTTCTCATTCCCTTATTTTTTTAAACTTTAACAAAAGTACATATTAATTATGAATTATGAATTATAAATTATGAATGAAAAAAGAAATAATCTTTATTATTTAAATTGCTTTATTTTATTACTTTTGCAGCTCATTAAACAATAAATCATTTATGCAAGAAACTTCTTCTATAAGAATCGTAGATTCTACTTCTAATCCAGCTCCTTTAGGACTATTAGGATTTGGTTTAACCACCGTTTTATTAAACTTAGC
>CAYRBL010000402.1:0-3380 GCA_964422385.1 uncultured Bacteroides sp. | reverse complement strand
GCAATATCTCCCTTACTCATCCCATGAATATTTCCAATAAAATTAAAATACTCTTCAGGTGTCAAAAAGTCTATCAAAAAACCTTCGTCAAGATACGAACCTGTATAATGTTTCCACAATTCGCTTCCTGCCACTTTATTTGTATCAGATTCAACAAAACCACTGTTAGGACGGATTAAATCCAGAATCAAACGGAAAAAAGTAGTTTTACCAGCACCATTATTGCCGACAAGGCCATAACTTTCGCCTTTATTTATATGTAATTCTTTTATGTCTAAAACCGTTGTACCATTGTATATTTTGGTAAGATTATTAACTGTTATCATGTTATTATTGATTTTTTATTTTTAATATTTTTAAGAACGCTGACGAAAACCTTCAGCCATTTCGTATTTTTTGTTGTGAAATTCGCTAACCATAAAATCCATTATTTTATTGTGAAATAATAGCCCTAAAATACCGATGCTTGCAAGAATACCTAGACCGATAAATGGGTGATCAAACAAACTAAAGGGCAGATAAATAAGGATAGGCAAAACCATAGCTGGTAGCATAACTATATAGTTTTTAGAACTCATGCCTTGGTAATTGAAGCCAGCTCCTTTACTCAAATCAATAAATTTCTTATTACTTAAACCAAAATACAAAATCACATGCACATTAAAACCTATATTAAACAAAAAACAAGCAGTATTTATATACAAAAGTTTCATACCATAATAAGCATAAAAAAGCGTAAGAATATAGGAGATAGCAGTTACAGATGCTAAAAGAACAAACTTTTCCTGGAAGTATTTTTTGTAATCAATATTATTACTTAAGATAAGATCGATGTATCCACTTTCCCAGCTAAAAATGTAGTTACCATAGGACAACATGAAACCGCCAGTTAAAAATATGCCAACAAATATCAACATTGCGCCCATATTCATATACATTTCCTGAGGGTAAAAAAAGAAGCCGTAAAAGATAAATAAAGGTGTCATATATAAGACCGATTTGCTACGTTTGTTGCGAAACATTAGTTTAATTTCGAGGTTAAGGAGCTCTCCGATAAGTCCAAACTTTTTAATAAAACTAATGTCTTTTGTTTCTACAGCTTTTTGAGTAAATTTCTTTCCTATTTCTTCCAGGTATGCATTTTGTTTTAAAAATATCAGGTTTAAATAATATACTACAGCTACTATCAATACTGGGATTATCACTAACATTTTATTTAGGATAATAGCAGTAAATACGGCTTCAGAAATTGTTCGTAAAGAAAATATTTTGAAATAATCCATAAAATATAAAGAAGCATAAGCTAGTGCAAACAAAAAGGTGAGCAATGGTTTGATGCCGAGCTGTCTTTTGAAATAAGTGATTATAAAATTATCAAACCAAACAATCATTAATATAGATAGCAGCCAAACGATTGCTGTAGCCGACGAATAATAATAAGCGACGCCGTTGATGGCAAATGGGATGAAAATTACAAAATACAAATAATTTATAGGATTCATCAGCGATTTGAACATCAAATAATGCATCAAATTATTTCGTTTTACTGGCAGATGTAGGTAAGGTTGAATACTTAAAGTGGGGACACCTTGCATTAGGAATCGAACGATCAAATCCATCCCCATAAAATAAAGTAAGAGGCTATTGAACTTTAAAACTGGATTTTCGTCGGGGAAAATCTCTAAAAGAAGTTTCTTTGCAAAAATTCCAAGCAAAAGAAAGTTGACAACAAAATAAAGGATCATAAATCCCATAATTATGTTTAAAACTAAATTCTTTTGGAATATAGACGAGCGGAAAGTTTCTTTCCACTGGTTTTTTATAAGCCATTTGAAAATCATAAATAATATTGTTTGTTTATTTTTTTAATTTAATTCTAATAGAAGTTTAAAAATGTTTTTTATTTTATTAAATTATCAAAATCCGGTAAATCATGCAATGGATTCAACAATGGATCCTGCTGAAGTTTTGCTTTATTATTAAAGCCACACTTTATAGCTTTCTGAAGCATTAAAACAGCCTCTTTTTTCCTATTGGTATTGGCATACAGGCAAGCTGTGGCATAATAACTGTCGGAATTATCCGGATCTACTGTCCTATAAATAGTAGTAAAAGTCTCAGCAATTTTCCAGTTCTGAACGCTCAATGCACGGAAACTATAACTATAACAGCTCAAAGAAATGTATCCCGAAAGACGTTTTGCCAAATCTTTCTGCAAATTATTTGTACTTTTTCCAGCCTCATTTAGCTTTTTGATTTCGGCATTCCACCATTCTCCATTTTTAGTTTCCCAGGCAGCTTGAAACTCTTTTTGTTTTTGCGCTTCTAAGATTTCCAATGATGCTTGCTCATTTAAATAAACCTGAACTTCGGGTTTAAGATTTAAATTGTTAAAAGTAGTTTTCAGGTTCGAAACATCAGTCAAATCTGTTAAAATACGAAGAGTTCTTTTTAAGATTGCATGTGCTTTCATCAAACTATCTATCGAATTATTTTGCTTTAAATTCTCAGCATATTTTATATTATTAAATAAAATAGCATTAATAAAATCAGTTTTAACTGGCGTTAATTTATTTTTCATAGCATAAAGCTCGAGCATATTCAAGGCTTCATTAATAATAGCTTCCGAAGGCCATTCGTGCTTGCCATCGCCCACAAAAAACTGACAAGGTGCATTAATTTTCTCCAAATTATCGTTGAGTTTTTTCATCTCAAGATAATTCATATCCTTAGTAGCTGTGATGCCAATAAAATTAAATCCAGGAGCTGTATTTTGAAACTGAAAACCGCCAGAACAAGCTATAACGCCATTAATACCCACAAAAGATTGAGCAATACCGCAAGCAATACGAGCCCCACCACTGAAACCAACTAAATAGATACGTGTGCTGTCAATCGAAAGTTTTTGTTTGCTATCATAGAGCATCGAACTCACTATATAATTTATATCTTGAAGCCCCAAACCATTTTTACTATTATTAGAACCGATAAGGATATAACCCAGTTTTTCGGCCTGATTTTTCATTAAAGCAACAGGCAAATGCCCATCCCCGTGCGGATCGAAGGCATAAATTACAGGATAAACTTTATCTAAACTATAAGTTGAGGGCAAATACAAACAATAGCTCTGATCAGGCGCAGTTTTGCAGGTAACATTATCAATAATCTCCCCTTTGTGCGCACTTTTTAAAAAGAGTTCTTTTGGCTTTTGAGCAGAAGAACAAGAAAAAAGAATTACCAGAATTAGAGAATAAAAAATACTTTTTTTCATAGCAAAAATAGTTTATAAATCGAATTACTCTACAAAAATTTCATCAGCAAACAACCAAGCCTTGCCTCCTTTGCCGCGATGCCATTCAGGACATTTTGCAACATTTTTA
>CAYRBL010000401.1:0-3413 GCA_964422385.1 uncultured Bacteroides sp. | reverse complement strand
GTATTTAGTATTGGGTGGATATTGTACTTCATCTACAATTTCTCATATTACAGCGACTTCTTCGTCTACTTATCCCCGTACTGTTGGAATAGTAACTCAATCTGGTGCTTATGCACAAATTGACACGAGTAAAACATTTTTTAATGCAAATGATATTAGAGGTGCTATTTCTGATGGTTCACACTTCTGGGTATCAGGTGCTTCAGCTGCAAATGTGGATGGAATTAATTTTTTTGGACCTGGAAATAAATTAGCACTTGCTACTGGAGCAGTTCCTCCAAAAGCTTACGGTATACATATCTTTAATGGTAATATATACTATTCAACTCAAAAAGCTGGCCCTACAAATACTGCTAGTCAACTTGGAATATTCCAATTGGGAACAGGTTTGCCAACAAGTGGTACCGTAACGGTTTCTCAAATAATAAATACTGGTGGTACCGCAATACCAGAAGATTTTTCATTTAACCCTGCAATGAATATTTGTTATATTGCGATTAATTTAAATACTGCAGTTGGTGGAATTCAAAAATGGACAAAAATTGGGTCAACTTGGAGTTTAGCTTATACTTTGGGTACAGGTGCTACTAATATTGGTGCTTATGGTTTAGTTGTTGATTATTCAGGTTCAAATCCAATAATATATGCTACAACATATGAAACTTCAGGAAATAGAGTAATTAAAATTACTGATTCTGGCATAGGTTCTACTGCAACTACTTTGGTTAGTGCTGTTGTTGGTGTTTTTAATAAAGGAATTGCATTTGCCCCGGTTGATTTTGGAACTCCAATAGTTAATCTTTATATTAGTACAAATATTGGTTCTGAAACTGCAACAACAGCAATTACTGTTACAGCAATTGCATCGTCATCTGTTTCTTCAACACAAACAGTTTCATTAAATGTAGCAGGATTAGGCATTACATCAAATGATTATATTTTATCTGACAGTGTTATTACTATTCCTACAGGCTCTTCTTCGGGAAGTTTAACTTTTACAGTAGCTAATGCATTAATATATGGAGGTTCTAAAACTGCAATATTATCATTAAAAAATCCTTCTTCAGGCTTACAACTTGGAACTATGGTTTCTCAAAATATAACAATTTTAGATGATGCTAATGCAACGCCAACAATATCAATGAATGTAGCTACTACTACTGATTATATTGATGGTGGATTTATTGTTTCTCCAGCAAGTCCTTTTTACTTATCTGGAGTAATAGGAGATATAACTGATCCTGCAAGTACTATTGGTATTGATTTTGCAATAAATGACAACGAAACTGCTGCAAATTTATTAACAGTAACAGCAGTAAGTAATAACCAAGCTGTTGTTTCAAATTCTAATCTTGTATTATCCGGAACAGGAGCAATTAGAAATCTAAAAATAATTCCAACCGGAGTAGGATATTCAAATATAAGTATAAATGTAAACGACGGAATAAGTACAACAACTTACGTTATTATCTTTGCAGCTTCATCACGCATACCTGATTTAATACCAGCAAATACTTATTGGCATACAGGAATGTCGGATGCTTCGGATGCAATTGCTATTGATAATAATTATTATATAAGTGGCGATGATGAGTATAATACATTGAATGTTTATTCACGTCATGCTTCGGGTTTACCAGCAGTTTCATTTAACTTTTCTTCTTATTTAGCATTACCTGATCCAGCACATCCTGAGGCAGATATTGAAGCAGCAACAAGAAGTACAACTGTTTCTAATAAAATATATTGGTCAGGATCTATGAGTAATGGCTCTGCACCTTTCCCAAATAAACCAAATCGTGACAGATTATTTGCAACAACAATAAGTGGTACAGGAGCATCTACAACTTTTACATTTGCAGGTTATGTTAATTTAAGATCTTCACTACTTTCATGGGGAGATGTCAATGGATATAATTTTACTGCTTCATCTCAACCTGGTCTTGATTCAAAAAACAAAGCAGGATTTTCTCTTGAAGGTATGGTATTTGGTCCTGATAACACAACTTTATATCTTGGAATGAGAGCTCCTTTAGTTCCAGTTACAAATCGTAATAAAGCACTTATTGCTCCAATTCTAAATTTCGAATCATGGTTTAATAATGGTAATCCTATTGGTAATCCTACTTATGGTACACCAATTGAATTGGATTTAAACCATAGAGGAATTCGTGACATCGAAAGATTATCGAATGGGACCTATATAATTATTGCTGGAGATGCTGGAGACAGTACTTTCGCTTGTGATTTTTATAAATGGACAGGTTATCCTACTGATGCCCCTATTCTTGTGCCTAGTTCTGGTAATGTATTAAAAATGGAAGGCGTTTTACCAATTGATAATGGCTCTGGGCAATCTTCATTAACTCAACTTCAAGTTGTAACAGATGGTGGAGATGTAATATTGTATGATGATGGTTTTGAAGCAAAAGAATTAAATTCAGGACTTAGAAAATTTAGATCTGATATAATAACAGGTTTAGATCTTAACATTTGTACTGGATATATAGCTTCTATCTCTGCAAATAGTAATACTACTTTTTGTTTGGGAGATTCTGTTACGTTAACTGCTACAGCAGGTAATGGAAATAATACTTATTTATGGTCGAATGGAGCTACTACTTCTTCAATCAAAGTGAAAACAGCAAATAATTATACTGTTACAGTAACTAATGTTACTTCAGGTTGTATTGCAAATGCAAACCAAAATATAGTTGTAAAAACTACACCAAGTCAACCTACTTTATCTGCAGTTGCAACTTGTGGACATACTACTTTAACAGCAACTAATTACTCAGGCAATTTATTGTGGAGCACTTCTGACACAACGGCTTCTATTATAGTAAACGATGGTAATATTTATACAGCAACTCAATCTATAGATGGATGTATAAGTACAGCTGCAAGTATTTCTTTGTTACCAATACCTATTAATAATCAAACTATTTCAATATTATCTGTTCAGGGAATAAATGTTTATATTGGTACTTCTGTTACTTTTACAAGCGCTACAACAGGCACAGTATTACCTGCAGATATTAAATGGTTTGTTAATAATACTTACACAGGTACTACAGGTATTGCTTATTCTTACATTCCTTCAAATGGCGATATAGTAAAAGCCGTAATTGATCAGGTAGCTTGTAGTTCTGGTGCTATTTCAAACACAATTATTATGAACGTTAGCTCTTATTTAACTACAACTTGGACAGGTTTGCTTAACAATAATTGGAACAATGCAGCTAACTGGACAAATGGTATTCCTGCAGCTAACTATAATGTAACAATACCTTCAAATGCTGTTAATATGCCAACGTTAAATGTATCAGGAGTCTGCCATGATATTACATTAGCATCTGATGCTTCTTTAATTGATAATAATAATTTTTTAACAATTGGTGGTACTGTTGAAG
>CAYRBL010000400.1:0-3420 GCA_964422385.1 uncultured Bacteroides sp. | reverse complement strand
AGATAGCTTCAGGTGACTGGAGTTCAGACGTGTGCTCTTCCGATCTCTGAGAAATAAAATTAATTATAGTTTCTGCAATCCCGATTTCATTAAGATTACTGTCTGGTTGCAAATTAAGTGATGGTAATTTATTTTCTGATATCATGCTTCTTTGTTCATTAAGATATCATTAAAACAATCCATAGCATCACGGTCAGCAATAGATTTTAACCAATAACGTAATTGAAGAGGTTTAATAAACCAAATGATATCATCTTGAACAAATTTTACAATACGGTTAATTTGTTGGTTTTTTCCGGTTTGTTTATTAAAATAATCTTTAAATTTCTCTTCGTTTATTTTTGAAAAAGAATATAAAATCTCTTTATCTGTATAATGAAAACAGGTAGCAATGTATGAGTTTGTTTCATAACTTTCCCCCTGTTTAAAACTAAATCCTGATTTATATTTATAGCTTGCATTCATAACCATGCAGAAAATCTCACCATATTCCTTTATTTGTATTTTAGCATTTTCTATATTTTTATTTAAAGGATTAGTGTTGGGTGATTTTGCCTGATGTATATAGTAATTCAAAACATCATCTTGCCATACTTTTTCAATTTCACTTAATTCAAGTTCTGTTTCATCTTCTGGATATGGTAGATTATCAATATCTTCTTTAATAATTACTTTTTCTTTTTTAATGAGTAATTCTCCACTAGCTAGTATAGCAAATAATCTATTCTCTTTGTTATTTTTACTTTTTAAGTAATTGTAAATCTCTAATAAATTAGAATTAGTAGGAGCATAAATCCCTATAAATCTATGATTGAAGATTAAATCTTTTCCATCGTCTATGAAGGCAATTGGAATATTATTTTTACCAAGACTTTCGTGAATAATTATATGAGGACTTAAAAAAATGTTTTTGTTTTTTTTACTTGAACTCATGAATAACTCTCTTTCACTATCAGTTTCTGTTTCAAATGTTCCATCTTCATTAAACGAATTTGTTTTTATAGATGGCTTATTGTATAACCATTCTGCTTTTGAAAATTGTTTTTCAATTTGTTCCGCTGTTTTATCTTTTAATTCACCTTTAATATAACCCTCCCCATATTGCCAACCTTCACTTCTTTTACTTTCAATATATTCTCCTAATTTTGGTTTAATATCATCTAATCGTTCAACTATCCTCCCTAATCTTCCACCTCCAACTAAATTAGCTTTCCAAATGTATTTTTCATCAAGTGCTCGTTGATAATTGATTAAATGAAAATCATAATGGTCGAATAAAAAGAATAAACGATTCTGTTCTTTTTTAGTACGACTTGCTATGATGTGCCAAATATTGTCTTTTAAATTTGGCTTTTGATTTTTAACAAAAATAGCTGCAACTGCTATTTCTTTATTAAATAAAATTCTTCTTAAATGTGTAAAATCAATAATTTGAGGGACAAAGTAACTTTGTAAAAAGTGACTCCTAAATTCCATTGACCACTTACCATACAATAAAGGTGCAGAGGGTAGAATCAAACATGTTAATCCATTACCATTGGGTTTGCTTAACTGGGTAGCTTGGTCTAAAAACACTAAAGCCAAATTATAATCACGAATTTTATTAGAAACGTCTATATGATAATCATTTTTTAATATCTTCATATAGGCACCATTACTAATATTATTAGGTGGGTTAAAAGGGGGGTTGCCAATCACTAAATCAAAATCAGGGTTTTCTTTGTGCTGATTGAAAAAATTGAAAAAGTTATCACAGATAATATTTTCTTTACTTAAGTCATCGAATTTTAAATCTTCTAATATTTGTAAAGGTGTAAGATTCTCTAATAATGCAAGTGTAAGGCTAAAAATTGCAATTCGTATGGCTTCTTTCTCAACATCAGTACCAAAAATATTATCTCTTAATAGTTCTTTTAATTTTTCACTATCTATAGATTCAAACCATGATATTCTCTCAGAATAATATCTGTTTATTTTATACCAATCAATAAGTCTCTTATAAGCTGCAACACAAAAAATACCACTACCCATACTTGGGTCAAGTATTTTAAATTTCCCATTTTTAAATTTTTTATAATCTTCTATTGGCATGCATTCATCTACTAAGAAATCAACTAGAAAAGGTGGAGTGTATACTACACCTGACATATCAGGTAAAAATTCTTCGTAAATACGACTTATCAATTCAACAGGTAAATATTGAAAAGAATAGTAACGCCATAAAGCAAATAGATTGGTTTTAAAATTAAAATTACCATTAAAATAAGCTGCAATATATTCTAAAACTTCTTGAGATAAAGATGATAATTCTTCACGTTCATTTATTTCATCTATTTTGTTCCATTCAAACACCTTACCATTATAATAGCCGGCTAAGTAATCGAAAAGATTTAAAAGTTTGCCTTTCTTTATTACATCAACAAAATCTTCAGCTTGCCAATTTTCATTAAATATATTTGTTTTGACTGTAAAAACGTTTTTGCCATTTTTATCTTTTTTTTCTTCTAAATATTTTACTAATATACACTGTACAATAAGACGATTTGAAACGCATTCTGATACATTATTTTTAATATTCTTCTTTAATTCTTTCAGATAATTAATCAAAATATCAAAAGGGCTTTCTTTTGAAATGAATTTATTTAAATATACATTTGTATCCCAAAACGAACCATTATCAAAAAAATATCCTTTATAAGGATGTTTTAATGCATCATAATTATGCTCAATATCTTTTATTAAATCTAAATTATCTGTAACTGTTTTTTCGAAATTTTCATTACTATTTATAATAGCAATTTTTTGTTTGCCATTGATGATAAATAATTGTGTTTTTTCAAAAATATAATAAACCGGAACAATTTCACTAGACCAGATCCTTTTATGTATCTCTTTTTTATCATTATCTTGCAAATGATTGTCAGAATTATCATAAATGAATATTTGTGGAATCGGTGAATGTTGAGAGTCAAATTTGCGAAAATAAACAGCATCTGCGTTATAATCTTTTTCTGCAATATTTAAAATACGTCGTTCGGTTTCTGTAATCTGTAGATTATCTTTATCAGACACCAAAAGCAAACCACTTGTAAGTGGTGACATATTGAGTAAGTTTAATTTATCTGAAAAAGTCATCATTTAGTTTTTTTTTGCAAAGTTATAAAATAATAATGATTTTCATTATTATTATTAGGGGAATAATAATTCAATTATATCCTTCCCACTATTCAAAATACCCAAACTCCTCCACCAACAACCTATATATTTCCTCTTTAACTTCTTTTGTTTTCTCTGAAATCTTTTTAATTAGTATGTTTAGGTCTTCTTTGTTGTTGAGTTCGGCGAACTTCTTTATTTGAATTATTCCACTGTTGGGTGTTAGGAAATCGGGATAATCGAAGTATTTAAAGTAGGCTTCGT
>CAYRBL010000399.1:0-3452 GCA_964422385.1 uncultured Bacteroides sp. | reverse complement strand
TTTCTGCAGTATTCAATGTTATTAGTTATATACTCTTGTTTTATGTAACACTTCGATTACATTTTTTTACTGGAAACCCATTGGTGTCGCAGCCATATGTTCCTTTACTTTTGTTAATAATCATTAGTGCTGTACAATTCTTTAAAGCTGATAGAAAAAACTCCGAATTCTTAGCTATTATTAGTTTTATACTACTCATCGTAACGGCTAATATAAGCAACACTACTCATTTTATGTTAACATTGGTTACTTCGGGAGTTTTGCTTTCAGTTTATTTACTTCACAAAAACAGTTGGTGGAGATTTGTTATTATTGCACAAATATTCTCTTATCTTTCATTTATTGTATGGTATATTATAAATGTGCGAACCGATAATATGGCTCAAAAGGTGCTTACGGATCACAATAGTATTGCTTATCTTTTTATATGTGTGTCGGCATTTTCGATGATAACCTTGTTTAAGAAAAGAGATTCGATTCCCGAAGCATTTATATTTAGTACTATTACTTTAAATGGCTTATTCTTTACCGCATTACTTACCATGTATATGATTTCATTCTATATGGCTAATTATGTAGGAATATTTACTTCTATCTTTGTAATTTGTATTTTATTCTCGGTGCTACTCAAAAACTATTCAGAGTGGAAATACACTCCAGCGTTCTATTCTCTTTATGGATTTGTATCTTTAAGTACTGCTATATTCGGTATCTTTGGTCTTCCTTTAACTTATCTTTTACTAACTATCCAAAGTTTGTTGGTATTATCGATGGCAATATGGTTTAGGTCGAAGATTATTGTATTTATGAATTTCTTCTTATATGTATTATTAGTAATTGCATATTTTTCTTCGTCAGAACCTGTGCATACCATCAATTTTACATTTGCAGTGGTAGCTATAATATCAGCAAGGGTTATAAATTTGCAAAGACACCGTTTGGATGTTAAAACTGATTTGTTAAGAAATTCATATCTCATCTTTGGCTTCTTTATTATGCTATATGCATTATATAAAGTTGTGCCGCTACAATATGTAACCCTATCCTGGACCATAGCAGCGGTTGCTTATTTTATATTAAGCATGCTTATCCGAAATATTAAGTACCGATGGATGGCTATATTCTCGATGGTGGCAGCTGCTATCTATCTTTTTATTGTCGATTTGGCAAGTGTGGGTATTATTTACCGTATTGTTGCTTTTATGTTCCTTGCTTTAATCTCTATTGGGCTGTCGGTATATTATACCAAGAATAAAAAGAAAGTAACTGAAGTAGAAACGGAATCTGAAACATCAAACTAAAATAATTAAAGAGACCTGAGCAATCAGGTCTCTTATGTTATTATCCTTTTTATATTTATTTAATAGTTTCATCAAACTTTTTATGATTTATTTGTTATTATAGTCTATAATAAATTGTAATTTTGTAAACGATTTAAAACATTACATTTTTCAACAATTAAAAAACAAACAAAATGGTAGTATTAGGAATATTAGGCGGTCAGGAAATAATTTTAATCTTAATTGTAGTTCTTGTTTTATTTGGCGGAAGAAAAATTCCAGAGCTTATGCGCGGAATTGGCCAAGGTGTAAAAGAATTTAATAAAGCCAAAGATGGTATCACAGGCGAAGAATTTAAAAAAGAAAGCGAAAAAGATAATTTACACAAAGAACAAAAATAGTTTTTGATGTTCGGATTTTTATTTCGTTCCCTACAATCTAAGTCAGAAGACATGGCCTTTTGGGATCATGTCGATATATTAAAACGATATATTATCCGTGCCTTTGTTTCTATCTTCTTCTTTTCTATAGTAGCTTTTTTCTACAAAAGCTTTATCTTTAATTCAGTTATTTTGGCGCCTAGTGTGCCTTCTTTTGTTACCTATCGGGTGCTGTGCAAGCTATCAGTATTGTTAAACGTGCCGGATTTATGCGTAACTCAGATTCCATTACAACTTATAAATACAGATATTGGTGGACAATTCAGGTACCACATTTTAATATCAGCTATCGCAGGTTTTATTCTTGCATTCCCTTTTATTATTTATCAATTGTGGCGTTTTATCAAACCTGCATTAACTGACAAAGAACGTAAATATTCAACAGGTATCGTGTTTTACATCTCCAGCCTCTTTACAGTAGGAGTGTTGTTTGGGTATTATGTTATCTCTCCCTTGACAATAAATTTTTTGGCGTCTTATGAATTAAGCCCTTTAATAAAAAATTATATTACCATAAGTTCGTATATCTCTACGGTGTCGGTGCTTTCGCTATCGATGGGTTTGGTTTTCGAGATGCCTGTGCTTATCTTTTTTCTTACCAAAATAGGAATTATCACACCAAAATTCTTACGGAAAAACAGAAAGTATGCTTTTGTAATCATCCTTATTATCGCAGGATTCATTACGCCGTCCACCGATATGTTCACTCAATTGTTGGTTACGATGCCTCTTTATTTCCTATACGAAATAAGTTATTACATATCTAAAAGAGTTAGAAAAGTAGAACCCGAAGAGGTGGAAGATTAAATAAGAATTAAAAATTAATAATTAATAATTCTTAATTTGTAAATCAAATACATTTATCCTTTTTTCCTTATTTTTTATTTTTTTAATTCTTAATTATTAATTCTTAATTATTAATTGTATTAATTTATTTCTTAATTTTGCAGCAAAAATAAATACAATAAAATGGGAAGAGCATTTGAGTTTCGTAAGGCGCGTAAGTTTAAACGCTGGGGCAATATGGCCAAAGTATTTACCAAATTAGGGAGAGAAATAACGATGGCCTGTAAGGCTGGTGGCGGCGATCCGCATACCAATCCTCGTTTAAGGTTGCTTATTCAGAATGCCAAATCTGAAAATATGCCTAAAGAAAATGTGGAAAGGGCGATAAAAAAAGCAACTGACAAAGATACCAAAGACTACAAAGAGATTGTGTACGAAGGCAAGGGTCCTTCGGGTGTGGCAATATTAGTTGAAACTGCAACTGACAATCCTGTACGTACTGTAGCCAATGTGCGCAGTTATTTTAACAAATACAACGGTACTTTAGGCACCACTGGTATGTTGGATTACTTATTCGAACGTAAGTGTTCGTTTAAAGTAGAAAAAAAAGAGGGTGTTAATTTAGAAGAACTGGAGTTTGAACTTATCGATTTTGGAGCTGAAGATGTGTTTGAAGAGGATCAGTTTATAATGATTTATGCTGAATTTACTTCCTTCGGACCTATTCAAAAATATCTGGAAGAAAATGCTTTTGTAATCTCTACTTTCGAATTCGAACGCATACCTACCGAAATGAAAGAAGTAACTGCCGAACAGCAAATAGAAGTTGATAAGCTTCTCGACAAATTAGAGGAAGACGAAGACGTTACCAATGTTTTTCATAATATGAAATCTAAAGAATAATACAATTCAGATTCTTTTAAAGCTAAATAAATAATATAAAAAG
>CAYRBL010000398.1:0-3459 GCA_964422385.1 uncultured Bacteroides sp. | reverse complement strand
ACAGCTTGTGAAGTTAAATGATAATTTTTGAGAAATTGATATAAATTGAACTCCTTCGAATGTTTCATCAACTTAAGAATAGCCTGCGATATTTGGGTATAAAGAATATCATTAGAACCTTCGAATATTTGAAAAGGACGGCTATCAACAGAAGCACGACCAGCAACATTACTTAAACGATAAGCTTTAGCGCCCATCAGTTGGAGCAACGACTGAGAAGTTTCCTGCATCAAATCAGCAGTTACACTTTTTATAACGTTTGCCTCCATATTATGAGTAGTCAAATCATCTGTACTATTCGACAGATCACTACCTCCAGCACATAATGCCGAGCAAATAGTATAGGCAGATTGATGTAGCGCAAGACGTTGCTGCACCTGATCGTAGTTGAACAAACTTTGTCCACCTACATTACGGGTCTGACAATGAGCTATAGCTTCATCAAGCATACGTTTTATAAATCCCAAACCCATGCCTGGGAAATGAAGACGGCTGCGATGCAACAAATCGAGCATCATCTTAACACCAGAAGTGACAGGTACGAGACGATTGGCAGCAGGCAACTGTACATCAATATGATTGCGGCCATAAGGAATAGGATATAAACCCAGATTGTCGAACTCTTCCTCAACAATAATTTTCTGATTGGGCTTGCCTACTTCGCAAAAGAAGAAATCAATATCTCGAAGCAGCTTGCCATCTGTATTTTTTTTACGTGCAGTAAGTATCCAAAAGTCAGCAAAACCAGTTAAACCTGCCCAATGTTTTTTGCCTTGCAAATGATATGAACCATCAGCATTAACATCAAAAAAAGTATTCATATTTAAAGCATCACTACCATGATCTGGCTCAGTAATCATCAGACCTCCCATAGCTTTATGCTCTAAAAATTGTTTAAAAACATAGGCTTTTGCATCTTGTTGTGCATACTTAGTGAAAGGTTGCAAAAACAAAGCACTATTAATACCTAAAGTTAATGATAAAGCCAAAGATTGATAAGATGCAGCCGACAAAAGCGCAAGGTTCTCATTGAGCGTACCTCCCCTTCCTCCAAATTCTTTAGGAATACCTACAGATAGTGGATTTAGCGACATTATTTCGGCAAGCATAGCCTCAGGAAAGCCTCTTTTGCTATTTAAATGTTCAATATAATCAGGATTATTATATACATTCTTTAGAAGAGTATTAAAATCGTCCAGAAAAGCATTGAAAGGTTTATTTATATTTAAATCTAAATCAGTAAAAGGAATTATTTTTGATGAATTCATTCTTATAATTATTGGTTCTGCTTTATATTTTTATTGATTTATCTTAGGAACAAACATAAATAAGAGATAAAAGTTTTTGAATTAACCCCACCTAGCCTCCCCTGAGAGGGGAGGGATTTGATTTGACGTAGCTTATATATTTTTAAAAACATTAGTTTTATTTTAAGAATAAGCA
The DNA here is from genome assembly GCA_964422385.1 of uncultured Bacteroides sp. Taxonomy (GTDB): domain Bacteria; phylum Bacteroidota; class Bacteroidia; order Bacteroidales; family JACABE01; genus JBAXLO01. Next base: position 2,016 of record CAYRBL010000398.1, on the reverse strand, counting down.
TTTTTAAATAAAAAGAAAGTAGTATTTTTGTAAAAAAGATTAGAAGGCCTGTAACTTTTATGTAAAGTTATTCGTCAAACTGACAAATTTATCCTGATTAAATTAAAACAAGTTAATGACAACAGCTGATTACAATAAGTGTGTTGATAGTTTTTCGGACGGAGTGTATAGGTTTATTCTCAAAAACATTAAAGATGAGGATAAGGCTAAAGATATTGTACAGGATTCATTTATTAAGATGTGGGACAAAGTACAGGACATAAATGTTGCAAAAGCGCGTTCCTATTTATTCTCTACTGCGTATCATACCATGATAGATATGATTAGAAGAGATAAAAAACAAACGACATTTGATGATTATGTTATTAATGATATGACGTATGAAAATAGTTATTCGGATGCGAAAGAAATTATAGATAATGCAGTGGCAAAGCTTCCTGAAATACAAAGATCGGTGGTAATGTTAAGGGATTACGAAGGCTATAGCTACGAAGAAATAGGTGATATATGTGGCTTGAACGAATCGCAGGTTAAAGTATATATTTATAGAGCAAGACTTTTTTTAAAAGAATACATAGGAGCACTGGAAAGGGTTATTTAACATGAAAATTAATAAGAATAATTACGAAATTTATATCCTCGGGCATTACGAGGGCACTCTTAGTGACAGCGAAGAGCGGGAATTGCAATCTTTTCTTTTAAACAATCCAGATTTAAAAGAAGAGTTTGACGGTTTCGAGAATATTAGTATAACTCCAGATACCGATGTTAAATTTGATTTGAAACTTGCGTTAAAGAAAACACCTGCTACCACTACCGAACTTATTAATGATACCAATTATAAAGATTACTTTATTGCATCTATTGAAGGTGACCTTGATACAAAGCAACAAAAGCAACTTCAAGTGTTCTTAAATAATAATCCAACTCTTAATGAAGAATACTTTTTGTTTACTTTAACAAAACTAAAACCTGATACTTCAATTGTTTTTGAAAATAAAAAACAATTAAAGAAATATACGATAGGTTTACCTAACATTAATAGAAAAGCAATCGTAAGAGCTGTTTCAATTGCTGCTTCTTTCTTAGTCTTATTTAGTGTTGCTATGCTTTATAGAAATATTAATATTAGTGATACTGGCACACTTTCTGACAATATGACAACTACTCCACAAAAGGTAGTTGAAAGAAACATGGCTTCTATAATTGACATTCCAATTAAAAGAAGAAGTGTTAAACCTACAATTATTAAAACAAATAAAGCTATAATAACTCCTAAAAAAGAGCTAGCCAAACGTGAGAATATAGAAATAACTACAGTTGTACCAAAAAATCAAACCAACATTGAGCTTGCAAGCAACACAATTAATATAGATATTGAGACGAGAGATTATTATACTAAAGTAAATAATATGCTTATCGCAAATGAAACAAACCAAGTTGCGAAGAAAAAAAGCACTCCTAAAAACAATCCTTTTAATAATATTACACTTCCTAATGAACAGCTGGAAGGATTTCAGGATTTCTTTTATAATGTAGCAAATAGAGGTTATGCAAGGATAGAAACAATCTCGAGTGGGGTGAAAAATGCGTATAGAAATATAGAACAGAAGCTGGCAACAAAATAAATGATTAAAAGTAACTATATACACTACTAATTCGTCACAACAAATATGAATTTACAAACTAATTTAAAAAACATAAAGATGAAAACAATCAAAACTCTAATAGTAATTGCTATTTTAAGTATTTTAAGCTTTAACCTAAAGGCACAAGACACCGCTATAACTTTAAATGCGAAGCATGAATTTACATTACCTGAATTTACAGGGATAGATGCCGGCGAATCAGCTACTATTTACCTTTCGCAAGGGGATGTTCAATCCGTAAAATCTGATGAATTGGGAATGGATTTAAGTGTAAATAACGGTATCTTGAAAATAACTCCAAACAAAACTGCAATTGACCCTACTTCTATTAACATTTATATTGTTTCCCCTTATCTAAAATTAATTA
>CAYRBL010000397.1:0-3466 GCA_964422385.1 uncultured Bacteroides sp. | reverse complement strand
AAGCAATATCAGGATTATCGCGATGGTAAAAATGTATTGCGCCAAGCGATGATGGAGTTTATTCCTGAAAAGATTATTAATAGAAACAAACAAGGCTTTTCGGCACCTGACGAGAGTTGGTATCGTGGCGAAAATGCAGCTTACATAAAGGAATTATTGCTGAATAATAAAACCGTAAGTTCCGAATACATCAACCCTGATTATATTAAAAAGATAGTTAACGAGCACATCAATCAAAAGGTAAATCATCGACTACTTATATGGTCGTTTATGAATTTCGAATGGTGGTGCAGGCTCTTTATCGACAATCAAAGAGTACCGGGAATGTAAATTCAATTAATAATTTATAATTAATAATAAAAATACATATTGCCTTATTCCATCTCCTTTTAGGAGAGGGTTAGGGTGAGGTAAATAAAAAAACCTTCACCATTTAATTGATGAAGGTTTTTTATTTCCTAATAGTCTAATAGTCTAAAATGCTAAAAGCCTACAATCTTTTCCCGCTTTATTGTTTTATTATTTTACCGGTTTCAACGATTTCTGCATTTATTATTTTTACAAAATAAACTCCATTTGTTAAAGCGCTAATATTAATATCAGTTTTGTTAACTAGCTGAGGTATTATTTGTTTTATAAGTTCTTTACCATTAATATCACAAATAATAATTGTAGTTTCGCTATTAGTTTTTTGTTGTGGAATTTCGATTGTAACATTATCTTTTGCAGGAATTGGGTAACATTTAAAGCTATTTTGAGCTGCATCATTTTCTTTTATTCCCACATTTGCTGCATCCAGATAAATGCCATATTGCTGTGATAAAGTTCCATTGGTATACATCTCCGAAAATTGAACGATAGGTGCATGTGTTCCCGGACGGTACCAATAATAATTAATAGAAGAATAACTAGAAACAAGGTTTCCTCCCATATAATCAGAATATGTTTCGGTTGCTTTTACTCTCATCACATTTGATAGTGATCCGTAAAGCATTATCAAAGTACCCCATCCGTCGGCAACTACATTTACAACGCCGCGTCGGTTGTAGCCACTAACTGTAAGCGCAAACGAGTCGGTATAAGCAGTAGTATAGTACATTGGGTACTGTAGTAACTTTTCGCCATTGGAATACACCAAAGCGCTATTGGTAGAGGCAACGTACATGCCTACAACAGTTAAGGCAGAAGCGTTGTTGGCATAATACATATAGTAAGGATTGCTGCTAACATTAACATAAGAGGCAATATTTGAGCTTGGAAATGTAGAGCCATAAAGGGTACCTGCAGGAGTTGAATAGGTATTGGTAATAGTGGCAGTGCTGGTAAGTGGCGTAAAATTCCAGGATACATTAGCTCCCGATAGACCTGCCGGCATATATATTGTTTGGTATTGCGTTAGCACATCGCCCACTACGGGATTGTTGGATGCTGCAGTTAATACAGGTTGCGCACTGTTAGTTCCACTGAAAAGGAGAACAAAAATAAAAAGATAGAAAGTAATTTGTTTCATAAGCGTAAAATTTGATAAAATTCCCTACTCTGTTATGGATTTTCGGGATGTTCCTTTACATTATATATTGTTTTGTTATTATAAGACAAAATATTTTATAATTTAGTTGCCTTAAGGTGAAAATAATTAATAAATAAAAACTAAATATTAATTATTAAAAATAAAATTACAAATGTTAAAACGCTAACAAATCATACAGGGGTGGTGTTTTGGAAGTATTTCTTTTGTTTTATCAATAAAATAATTGCTTTTCAAAAATTTATATTTTTAAAGATAATAGATATCTGGTAAATTTTAGTAATCTTGCAAAATGATTATATCAATAAATCAGCATAACAATAAATATCCAAATCAAGAGAGCGAATAGCTCTCATAAGAATGCAAAAATAACACCTCTAAGTTTAGGGTTTACAAGCCCAACATCTAGTCTGTCAGCCGTTGCTGTGAGTAAAAGTCCTGATGCCACTATTTTTTTGGCGGATGCTTTTAGTTATTTTATTTATAAGATAAATTTTTCGGGGAAGCTTAAAGACAACTTTATAGATACTTTACTAATTCTCGGGGGTCGTATCGTCAGATTTGGCGAAACTGCTAAAAATTCAATGGGTCGTATCGCCAACTGCAGCGGTACGATAAAATCCTTCAGGGGTCGTATCGTCAGATTTGGCGATAAAGTAAATTCCTTCGGGGATCGTATCGCCAGATTTGGCGATACAGTAAATTCCTTCGGGGGGCATATCGCCAGATTTGGCGATACAGTAAAATCCTTCAGGGGTCGTATCGTCAGATTTGGCGACACGATAAAATCCTTCGGGGGTCGTATCGTCAGATTCGACGATACAGTAAAATCCTTCGGGAATCGTATCGTCAGATTCGACGATACAGTAAAATCCTTCGGGGGTCGTATCGCTGCAGTTGGCGATACGACCCATGGAAATTTCAATATATATATATCATTGATAACAAACATTTTTTAAACTAATAAATAATAATATGATTAGACTAGAGGACGATTTAAGCAATCCATATGAGAATCCAAACATCACCGATCCGTGCTTTTATTGAGTTTTTTCTTACCTCACTCCTCTTTTCACATAGCTGGTACGAATGTTCTTAATTTTCTTTTTCCCACTTTGCGTGAAAGTAATAAAGTCATTCTGTGCTTTAAGCGAAATCCACTGAAAGGACTAGAGTTAATGATTAGTATTGCGGATGAAGACAATGATTGAGATTGCGGGTCAAGCCCGCAACGTCGTGGTTTAGCAATGTTAACACTACTTAAATCACCAAATTGTCTTACAACTTAAGGCACTTTTAACTTTAGGCATTTTAGGCACTCTCTTCCCCATCGTACCAGCTCGCATACATAGGATAAGCATTAGCAATACGCATAATCTGACCTTCGATAAGCGCAGGATCAATTTCCTTCATCATTTTGGCAGGCATACCAGCGTAAATTGTGCCCGTTTCCACAATAGTGTTTTCTAGCACCACTGCACCTGCAGCAATTATAGAATTGCTGTGGATATGCACCCCATCCATAATGATAGCACCCATACCAATCAGCACATTGTCGTCGATAGTACAACCGTGCACGATGGCATTATGAGCTATCGAAACATTGTTCCCGATTGTTACCGATGCCTTTTTATAAGTGCAATGTACGATAGCGCCATCCTGCACATTTACGTTGTTGCCCATACGTATAGTATGCACATCGCCCCTGATAACGGTATTGAACCACACACTGCAATTGTCACCCATCACCACGTCACCAGTTATTGTTGCGTTGTCGGCAACAAAACAATTTTCCCCAAACTTAGGACTAATGCCCTTTACTGATTTTATTAATGCCATAGTATTTTATTTACCTCACCCCACTTTACCCCACCCCAGCCCTCCCCTAAATGGGAGGGAGTAAAGACAAGTGAGAATGATTATTTTTCTTTCGTAATT
>CAYRBL010000396.1:0-3471 GCA_964422385.1 uncultured Bacteroides sp. | reverse complement strand
ACGGCTCTGAACACTCTTTCCCTACACGACGCTCTTCCGATCTTATCTTCCAATATTTATCCTTAAAATATAGATACTGAAAATCTTTCCCTGACTGTTCAAAATGAGGATGAATCAGATTAATATTACTGATAGAATCAGGGCCTAAATACATTTTGCCTCCTCTGTAAAGCATGTCCATCACATCAACTTTATCCTGCTGCGTAACAATATCCATCGTAAAGGAATAGATATAATCTTTCGCAACATGAGAATCTACAATATTCACTACCTTATCAGTTACTTTGACAAAAATTTCCTTCCCATCCAGCATTTCAACTTTACCAAATCCTCTTCTATTTAAGAAGGTATAAGCATAAAGATAACGAAATCTCATATTCACCCTGGAGAAGCCGGCTTTGGTTTCCCACACTTCTTTATCCCAATATTGTTCATCTTCCTGAAGAGGTTGTGAAGGAACTACCGCACCTTTTTCATTAAAACACCATTTCACATGACCAAACTGGAACTCTTTCAGTCCGATTAATTTCTCCTTATATTTTGAAGTAAAATGCTCAACACTATCCAAACACCATATTTCTCGCATTCGTAAATCTGGCATAGTTGAGATTTTAAAAAGCTGAATATATTTTCCTTCCCCGTTTTTCTCATTAATGGAAGTTTCAATATCATTGAATAAATCATTTTCATTACCACTTAATGCATTAGTAAGCAAATCGTCTATTCCCTTATCATTATTTTTATTCTCAATGATATGAGCAAAATATATCTCAAGATACAAACCTCCATTAATGAAGGCTTTAAAATATTCCTTATAGTTTCTGATAGCTGTAAAAAAGCCTAAAGGGCGAAGATCTGCGCGAACACCATTTTGGATTTTATTAGAAAGATGATCCCAGTCGGCATCTAACACAAAAATCACTTCTTCAACATTGCAAGTCCGTATTATGAGCTCAATAGCATAAGGCAACTGTTTATTCATGCCTATATTCTGAATTCCCATAACTCCCACTGAGAGAATTCCGTGCTTACAAGCCTTGATTGCTTTCTTTTCTCCCTCCTGGATATAGAGCCGTTTTATAGTTCTGCCTTCCTGAAAAGCTTTCCTGATAGATTCAGGAATGAATAAATGTGAACCACTACCATAAGGGGATTTATATTTCATTGGTCTACCGCTTTTGTCACAATGTAATTCGGGATTCTGCCAGCGTATTCTAAAAAGTGGTTCCATTTTTGTGTGCTTCGGCTTTTGATAGGTTACAGGATTACCATACAAATCATAATACCATATTATAATATCATTACCATCTACAACCTGTCCGAACTCATTTAAGGTGCCTGCTTCAAAAGTATTTACTTCTTTTATACTTGAACTGACTGAACCTTTATCAACTTGTTCTTTTAATTCGGCATCAGTGAGCTGTACCCATGCTTTTTGATCTTGTTTAGACAGTCCGCTTGCTTCTAGTTGTGTATCACAATAGGATTTTTCACACTTACCTTTTTTCTTCTGAGGTTCTTTTTTATCTTCCTGAATTGTAATATTATATTTTGCTGCTAAATACTGCAGGGATTCAACATAACTCATTCCTTTAGCTTCTATAAGGAACTTAATCGGGTTGTTGCCTCCCCAATCACAGGAAAAGCATTTGTAAATCTTTTCTCCCGGTGTAACTATTAATCCTTTTGCTTTTCCTTCTTTATTGCATATCGGGCATTTAGTATAAAAAGCTTTTCCTGTTTTTTGGAGATCAAGAAATTCCCCTATAACTTCTTCATTCTTGGCTGTTGCTAATATTGCATCAACTGTATCTTTTGATATCTTTCCCATATATTTGTTTGCTTATTTTAATTAGTTAGAGTTTTAACTAATTAAATTTATCATCATGACTTATTATCATTATCTATTATTTCTTGTGCAGCTTTATCTTTACAAGCTACTAAAAGTTCATTTGTCTTGTCTCTTTTGTCGGTTAAAGTCTTTAATTTTTGAATTTCCATATTAGGTTCGTTAAGTATATTTGAATTTAATAATGTAAGATAATACTGATATGCTTCTATAGTATGTATTAAATTTGTGCCTTCTAAAATAATCATAGCTTATTTTTTTATATAGTTTGTAATTAAATCACCGTCAAGATTAAAAATAGGGATGTTATATTTAAGTGCAAACGTAATTTCTTCTGAACATCCATTGCTCTTTTCATATCCTGGAATTAGAAACATTAAGTCACATCTGCTTAATATCCATAAATCATAACCTATGTAATGTTTGTATTGTGGGATAGGAATAACTGATTCTACATATTCAGTTAAGTTATGTGGTAAGTAAACCCAATAGCCGAGTTCTTTTAAAATAGTGAATGCTTGCTGACCTTTTTCTATATTATCATCGGGCATTCCTGTCATTGCAATACTAATGTATGCTTTCTTTAAATTGAGAGGATTAATTCTATTTCTCTTCATGTGTGCCCTTCTCAACAGAACACATCTGGATTCTAAAAACGTTAATAACTAAGGTGTAAATTTTTGCTTTCATAAATTTCTTATTTGACTTTTACGCAACTCATTTTTATCAACTGTAATTTTGGCAAGTATTATTGCTTCATCAATTACAAGTTCATTATTAAATTTGCCTTTTAAAACCTTGTAAACAGCATCAGATGTGATGCCTAACTTTTCTCCTATGATAAGTCTGTAATTTTTAGGTTGCTTTTCTAACAGTTTTTCTAAATCAATTCTTTCCATTGCTTGTTATATTAAATAAATATTAAATTTCTCTTGTTTTTGTATTAAAAAAGTATTACTTTTGTATTAAGTTTGGTAACAAAGGTAATCAATATTATATTACTTCACGAAGGTTGACTGTATTTTTATCAAGTTTAAATTTGAATACATTAATACTATGCTATATGTGGACACAAATATTTAAAGAAAGAATTAAGCTGGAAGGTATTGAACAAAAAGAGATAATAAGAATAATGGGAATCAACGAAAGTGGTTATTATAAAGCTATTAAGAATAATTCAATGAAGACTCAAAATATTCTAAAGGTTTATAATCACTTTGATTGGGATTTAAATGAACTTAAAGGTGAAAATAAAGAGAAACTAAAGCAAAATATTATTCTTGCAAAAGAAACATATAACGAAGAAATAGAAAAAGTAAAACAGACTTATGAAGGAAAAATAGCAGAGTTGAATGATTACATTAAGACTTTAAATGAGAATTTAAATATTGTACTAAAAAGTTCTCAATTAGCTATTAAACTTAACAATGACATTAATTTAGAAGCTTAAAATTAGGTAGTTAAAAGTAGACAAAAGTAGACAATTATAACTATCTAAAAGGAGTGTAGAGAAAACAAACAATCTATACTTTGCTCTTTCACATACAGATATAAGGCGTTATGAGTTTCCCTTCATCCGCACACAATTTTTATAATAACCGTAGAGTTTAAGTCAAAAAAGG
>CAYRBL010000395.1:0-3476 GCA_964422385.1 uncultured Bacteroides sp. | reverse complement strand
TCTACCTGCCTTTTTAAGATTATTATTAAAAGAATTATTCTTCTTCTTTTTCTTGTTCTTCGTAAGCCTTTAGTAAAGCTGTTTGAACATCGGTAGGTACCTGTTGATACTCGGCAAACTTAAGTCCGTAGGTAGCTCTACCACTAGTCAACGAACTTAAAGCTGTAGAATAACGATTCATTTCAGCCAAAGGAACTCTAGCCTTAATGATCTGCTTGTTACCTTCGCTATCCATACCCATTACCACAGCTCTTCTTCCTTGCAAATCGGTCATTACATCACCCATTCTTTCGGCAGGAACAATAACTTCAACATCATAAATTGGTTCCAAAATCTTTGGACCAGCATTTTTAAATGCTTCTCTGAAGGCCTGACGACCTGCCAATTTAAACGCTAATTCGTTTGAATCTACAGGGTGCATCTTACCATCATAAATATTTACAACGATATCGCGAGCGTAAGAACCAGTCAAAGGACCAACTTCCATTTTCTCCATAATACCCTTAAGAATAGCAGGCATGAAACGTGCATCAATAGCACCACCAACGATACAGTTGTTGTAAACCAACTTACCACCCCACGACATGGTTTCCTCTGTAGTACCACGGATTGGGAACTCGGTTTGGTTGGCCATACCTTCAGTGTAAGGTTGGATTAACATGTGAACTTCACCAAACTGACCAGCACCACCAGATTGTTTCTTGTGACGGTAAACAGCTTTAGCATTTTTAGTAATAGTTTCGCGATAAGGAATCTTAGGAGCAAAATATTCAACTTCTATTTTATGCAAAGTTTCGATATGCCATTTAGCAATAGTCAAATGCAACTCGCCTTGTCCGCTTAGGATAATTTGTTTTAATTCTTTTGAATATTCAATAGTGATTGTTTGATCAACTTTGTGCATTTCATTTAAAATAGCACCTAGTTTTTCGTCATCTGTAGATTGTTTAGCTTTAACAGCAGTACGGAATTTAGGATCTGGGAAAATAATAGGTTCTATTCTTTCTTCCGAATTCTTACCAGCATTTAAAGTATCATTAGTAGCACAAGATTTTAATTTAATAGTTGCAACAAGATCACCTGCAAAAGCTTTAGTAAGTTTTTCGCGATGTTTACCAGCTATAGCAAATATCTGCGAAATTCTTTCTTTAGAGCTATTGGAAGCGTTAATCATATCCAAAGCTTCGTGAACTTCACCAGCAACAATTTTGAAGAAAGAAATTTCTCCTAAATGTTCTTCCATACCCGTTTTGAAAATAAATATAGAAGTAGGTTCACAAGGATTGTGGGTCATCACTTTACCAGAGATTGTTTTAGTATTTTTCATTTCGTCTGGAGAAGGAGCATTTTCGCAAATGAATTCCATCAAACGAGCAACGCCCATATTTTGTTTTGCATTGATACACAAAACAGGGAACATACCTCTATTAATAATACCAGCTTTCAAGCCTTGAGTAAGTTGTTCTTCGGTCAAAGTACCTGCATCAAAGAAAATCTCCATCAACGATTCATCGTTTTCAGCAGCAGTTTCAGTTAAAGTACTACGCAAAGCTTCAGCTTTAGCCATTTCGTCAGCAGGAATATCTAAAATTTCAGGTTTGCCACCAGTGTCTGGAAACTTATACATCTTCATTTTTAAGATGTCGATAACTGAGTTAAAACCTAAACCTGCATTAACAGGATATTGACAAACAGTAACTGAGTTACCATAAGATTGTTTTAACTGACGAATAACTTCATCGAAGTTAGAATTTTCGTGTTCCAGATGATTAACTGCAAAAATAACTGAGTTCTTGTAGTTATTAGCATAACGCCAAGCCAAGTCGGTGCCTACATCAATACCATTAGGAGCATTGATAACCATAACAGCTGTGTCAACTACTTTTAAAGCGGCAACAACTTCACCAATAAAATCGTCGAATCCTGGATTGTCGATAATATTTAATTTCTTTCCACCGAATTCTGAATATAATAAAGTAGAAGAAATTGAATTATGACGTTCAAGTTCGATTGCTCTATAATCAGAAGCAGTATTCTTATCATCAACAGAACCTCTTCTGTTAATTAGTCCTCCTTCAAATAACATCGCCTCTGCTAAAGTGGTTTTGCCTGATTTAGCTCCACCTACCAATGCAATGTTTTTGATTTCATTTGTTTGGTATACCTTCATTTTAGTCTATTGTATTTATAAAAATTATTAATTTCAAAAATAGATGGCAAAAATAGATAAAAGAGATTAATAATAAAAATGTATTATGATATTATTTTTTAAAAATTATATTACATTAGAATTATCAACTCTTTATATTATAATAAAAATTAAGATTATTTATGAATGTTGAATATCCGAAACCATTCCTCTGATAACATCCCAAGTAGCTAAATCCATTTTAGCCCCTATAACTTCTATGACTTTACCAGATAATACAGCACCAATTTCTCCACATTTATTCAATGGAAGACCTTTAACTAAGCCATATATAAAACCTGAAGCATACACATCACCAGCGCCGGTAGTGTCGATACTATTGGCTTTTATCACTCCAACTTCAAATACTTCGTCTCCTTTTTTAATTAAAGAACCATTCTTTCCTATTTTTACTACTGCAATTTCGCAATGTTTTGCAATTTCGTGCAAAGCTTCCATCGGAGCTAATCCTGTAAAAGCTTTAGCCTCTTCTTCATTAGCAAAAACAATATCCACATGTTTTTTTATAACATCTTTTAAAAAATCAAGATTAGCTTCCACTACATTAAAACTTGCTAGGTCTAAAGAAACTTTTAAATTCTTTTCTTTTGCAAATTCAATAGCTTTTCTAATCAATTCATGGTTTTGTACTAAATAACCTTCGATATGAAAATACTCGTAGTTATCGAAAACATCATCAGTAATATGATCAGCCGATAACTCAATAGCTGCACCCAAAAAGGTAGCAAAAGTTCTTTCCGAATCTGGACTTACAAGCGCAATTGCCCTTCCCGATTCATTAATTCCTTTAAATAATTTTGGTTGAATTTTATTATTGATAAGATCTTCATGAAAGAATTTACCAAAGTCATCATCACCAATAGTACCAATAAAACCAGTTTCAATGCCTAAATTAGCAAGACCATGAATAGTATTAGCAGCCGACCCACCCGAAGACTGTTGTTTTAATAAACTAATTGTACCTGAGAGCACTTTCTCCACAGCATCCCTATCTACTAATTGCATACTTCCTTTTGGCAACATAAATTCTTCTAACAATAAATCTGTTTCCAGACGTGTCATTATGTCTACTAGGGCATTACCCATTCCTAAAACTTTACTCATAAAATATTTTTTAATTTTTTTTTGCAAAGGTATTGTTTATTTTAAAATAATAACTAATTTTGCAGCCTGAAATGATAAAAAACACTCCTCCTTAGCTCAGTTGGTTAGAGCATCTGACTGTTAATCAGAGGGTCTCAGGTTCAAGTCCTGAAGGGGGAGCAAA
>CAYRBL010000394.1:0-3482 GCA_964422385.1 uncultured Bacteroides sp. | reverse complement strand
TTGCTCATTATTATTAAGCTTGATAAGATTTTTTTCTTTAGATTTAATTATCACAATACCTTCTATACCTTCAAAACCTAACAACAGTTGATGGTAGCTTTCGGTATTTAAAGGAATATGCCAGCAGTTTAAGGTTTTGCTCCAATGTGAATCCACTATTTGCCGTATAATATTATTGTACTTTGTGTTATAAGGGAACTCAAGTTTAATCCTGTCTTCTCCTTTATAACTTATTTTTGTTGCATTCATTTATACAAAAGTACTTATTAATTTTTATAAATCGCCAAATCGCTATTTCATTAAATCACCATATCACCAAATCACCAAATCATCAAATCACCATATCACTAAATCACCAAATCACCAAATTCTCTTCACGGCTTCGCCAGGTCAGTTACAACTGACGGTAATAGTTATGCAAAGATATACATTATTTATATACGGAGTCAATTAATAACAAAAAAAGAAACCCAACCACGAAAGAATAAGTATATTATTTTAATATTTTTTATAAACACTATTTATTTCTTTAATAATTTTATTACTTTTGTAAAATTATTAATAATTAATTTAAAACAAATGAAAAAACATTTACTAAAGATTTCTTTAATAGCTATTCTGCTATTAGTTTTTCAAATCCAAACAATTAAAGTATGGGCACAAGCTAATCCACAATCAACAGGGCCTATTGGTTCTCAGTTAGCTTATGGTATTAACGAAGACATTAAGTATTGGAATGGTACTGTATGGGTAGCTATTCCTTCGGGCTTACCCGGACAAACTCTCTCATTTATCAATGGAGTTCCTACTTGGGCTAATAATCCAAATGGAATTACTACCAATGCAGTTACTAACATAAATGGAACAACAGCAACTTGTGGTGGGCATATAGCTTCTTCAAGCGGTTCTCCTATTACTGCCAAAGGAGTTTGTTGGAGTACAAATCATAATCCTACTATAACTGATGCACATACAAGTGATGATATAGGTAAAGGCAATTTTACAAGCTTTATTACAGGTATTACTGCAGGCACTTATTATGTGCGTGCTTATGCCACTAATAGTGCAGGTACAGCTTATGGAAATGAAGTGAGCTTTATTATCGCAGCACCTATTACCAATGTTACAGATTATGATGGCAATATTTATGATACTGTAGTAATAGGTACACAAACATGGATGAAACAAAACCTAAAGGTTACCCACTACCGTAATGGCGATGCTATACCCAATGTAACTGATAATACTGCCTGGAGCAATCTTGCTACCGGAGCTTATGCTGATTATAACAACACACCTAGCAATAGTACCACCTATGGCAGATTATACAATTGGTACACTGTGGTTGACACCCGCAACCTTTGCCCCACAGGCTGGCACGTGCCAAGTGATGCAGAGTGGACAACGCTTACTAACTATTTGGGAGGCGAAAGCATAGCCGGGGGCAAACTAAAAGAAGCAGGAACAACACATTGGAATAGCCCTAATACAGCAGCTACTAACGAAACAGGTTTTACAGCTCTTCCGGCGGGCTACCGTGTCGGCAATGGTACGTACAACTACTTTGGCAAGTACGGCTACTGGTGGAGTTCTACCGAGGGCAATACAGCATACGCCTGGACCCGGCTCGTGTACTACTATTTCAGCGGTGCGAGCAGAAACTACGACGGTAAGACCTACGGGTTTTCTGTGCGTTGCCTAAGGGATTAAATAGATTATTTTGATAAACACTATTTCATGTCAATGCATTATTATCAAGAAGCAATAAAATTAAATCCTGATTTTTCTAGAGCATATATTAATATGGGTACAATAACAATAATTGATGGGGAAACAGAAAAAGGGTTAGAATATCTTTTAAAAGCGATGGAATTTCCAATTGAAGATGAATTTATCCTTAGTGTTTTATACGAAGATCTTATTAAAGTTTATACTAAACTTGAAAATTTAAAGGAAGCAGCGTATTTTAAACTTAAATTAGCAAATCTGGAGAGTGTTGCTGAGGAAAATGATGAAAATTTTAATGAAGAAGAGAAATAAATACTTTTAATGATTGAATAATGAAATTAATTAAGAAATAATTTAAAAAAAAATTATATGGCTAATTATGACAGACCAGAATATTTAGATTGGATTTGGGAATTTGGACTAAGAAAAGAAAAACCTGATTGGTTGGAATACGAAAAGATAATACGTCAGGCATTAATAGATCATCCTGAAGATGATTACAGGGTTCTTTATGAATTGATGATAAATATGCGTTGCCAAAGTAAACCTAAAGAATGTATTGAAATAGGGAATCAATTGCTAGAAATGACGGATGATGATGAGCAGAAATCTGAAATATACTTAGAACAAGGTGAACGTTATGGAGAAATGGGAGAAAAAGATAAACAAATTGAATATTATAAAAAGAGTATAGCGTTTGATAAAAAAAATGTTTCTGCGATATCATTTCTTAGTGATATTTATTATAAAAATTCTGAATGGGAAAATGCCATTGAGCTTTATAAACTCTTTGACGATAATGATCATTTTTATAAATGGGATAAATTCTTTAATAGCGGATTTGCTTATGCAATGTTAGATAAAAAGGCTGAAGCAATTGAATGTTTTGAAAAATATATCGAATTCGAACCTAAAGATACTTCAGCAATTTCTAACTTGGGAGCTTTGTATGGTCAAACTGAACGTTGGGATGATTCAATAAAATTATTTAAGAAAGTACTTGAAATAGATCCTCAAAATGCAAGTGCTTATTACAGTCTAGGTGTTTCGTATAATGGTATTGGTGACTATTATATGGCTATGCATTATTATTTGGAAGCTTTGAAAATACAACCAGATTATCCGGAAGTTTATAATAATATGGGAGCAATAGCTTTTACTAATGAAGGCGATTCGAAAAAAGGAATAGAATATCTTGAAAAAGCATTAGAATTGATAAAAGAAGATAATACTTTAAGAGGTACACTATACTTAAGTTTAACCAGAATTAATAGAAAACTTACAAATTTTGAACGTGCTGATTATTATAAAGCAAAATTTATGGGTTTACTTGGTTATGAAATGATCGAAGATGATGACGAGGAAGATGAAGATGATGAAGAGTGAAATTATGTAAAAAGCATCTAAGCACTAAACTTACACTTATATAAAAAGAAGAGGCTTTCATAAATTATGACAGCCTTTTTCTATTGTATTATAAACCTTTTTTATTTACCTTTGCCACCAATAAACATTGTATGCTTATATTTGTTACTTTAAGTAAAATTGTGATATAAATAACAAATTTTAATAGTAGAATTAATTTATACCTATATATAAGTATTTGGAAAATTTAACAAACAGGTCAAAATTAGTATCCAATAAGAAGATGTCTTTTTTGGAGAAATTGTATCTTCCGGCTGTTGCAAAAGGGATGATTATTACATTCTCTCATTTGTTTAAGAAGAAAGTTACGTTACAATATCCTGAACAAA
>CAYRBL010000393.1:0-3483 GCA_964422385.1 uncultured Bacteroides sp. | reverse complement strand
AATGCAGCTAGAGTTCAGCAGTTGTCGTTGAATCCACAGAAACTTGCAGGGCAGTGTGGCAAACTTAAATGTTGCCTCAACTTTGAGCAGGATTCTTATGTGGATGCTTTGAAAGATTTCCCTCGCAATGATATCGAATTGCACTTTAAAACTACTGTTGCAGTACATGCTAAAACCGATGTTCATAAGGGCACTATGTGGTATGTTCCGAAAGAAGATCAAGGTAATTTCTTTGAGTTTACAAAAGATGATGTCAAAAAGATTATTGAGATCAATCAAAAGGGACAAAAAGCAGAAAGTATGGAATCTTTTTCGGTAAAGAAAGAGAAAAAACAAGCTTTCGACAATACAATAGTACAAGAAGACGTTACTCGTTTTGATAAAAAGAAAAGATAGCATTTTCTATAAATAGTATTCATTGATTAAATATTTTAAATGAAAATAAAGAATATATTGTATGTGGTCCTTATGACGTTGCTGATGGCATCATGTGGCAAGGATGTTTTTATTGACGAAAGTAAAGAGGTAAGCGAGGATGGTTGGGACCTTAAAGAAAAACTAAGTATTCCTGTTGATGTTACCGACACTACCATCTCTTATAATTTCTATATAAACCTTCGCAACACTACTGATTACAGATACAGTAACTTTTTCTTTTTTATTAATACTACCTTCCCTAATGGTAAAATAGCCCGCGATACTTTAGAATGTATGTTGGCTAATCAGGAAGGAAAATGGTTGGGCAGAGGCAAGGGAAAGCTTAAAGATAACAGGATACTTTTTAAGAAACATGTGTTGTTTCCGATGAAAGGCACCTATAAATTCGAGATTGAACATGGCATGCGCGAACCAAGTATTAAGGGTATAAAAAATATTGGTCTTCGTATTACAAAGAATAAAAATAATTAAACTCAACGTTAGTACATGCAAAAAAAATCTAAAGGTGGGGATAAAGCAACGTTTTTCATCAAACGTTTCTGGCAGATTTACATCTCTATTTTCGGCTTCATAATACTTATCTTTTTCTTACTTTCGATGGGCTGGCTTGGGTATATGCCCAAGTTCGAAGAGCTGGAAAACCCAAAGAGCAATCTTGCTTCTGAGGTTATTTCGGCCGACCAGCAGTTGTTGGGAAAGTATTTTATCGAGAACCGTTCGAATGTACATCACCACGAATTATCTCCTAATTTAATTAATGCTTTAATCGCTACCGAAGATGCCCGTTTTATGGAGCATTCGGGCGTTGATACCCGTAGTTTGTTTAGGGTGTTGGGCAAAACAGTTATTGGTCGTCAGAAAAGTTCGGGAGGTGGTAGTACTATTACCCAACAGTTAGCCAAAAATCTTTTTCCACGTAACAAACGTCTATTTTTCCCTATAACTATTCTTACTAAGTTTAAGGAATGGATAGTTGCGGCTAAATTAGAGCGCAATTATTCGAAAGAGGAAATCATAGCTATGTATTTTAATACCGTTGATTTTGGTAGTAATTCTTTTGGTATAAAATCGGCGGCAAGGACTTATTTCAACAAATCTCCTGATTCGTTAAAGATAGAAGAAGCTGCTTTGTTGGTGGGTATGCTTAAAGCACCTACTTATTATAGCCCTATAAAGAACCCCGATAATGCGATGAAAAGACGTGAGGTAGTATTGAACCAAATGCGGAAATACAAATACATTACCGACGAGGAATACGATTCGTTAAAAGTTATTCCTATTGATATGTCGAGATATTGTATACAAGATCATAGTCAGGGGCTGGCTACTTATTTTAGGGAATATTTGCGTCAATATTTGAATGAATGGTGCGACAAACATAAGAAACCTGATGGTAGTAATTACAATTTATATAAGGATGGATTGAAAATTTACACTACCATTAATTATAAGATGCAAAAGTATGCCGAGGAAGCCATGAAAGAGCATCTGGGTAAAGAATTACAACCTGCATTTTACAAGCATTGGAAGGGTGTAAAGAATGCTCCTTTTACACAAATGAAACCTGAAGAAATAGAGGGTGTGTACAAAGCTGCCATGAAGAATTCGGATAGGTATCGCCATTTGAAAGATGCAAATATGAGTGATCAGGAGATATTAACTACTTTCAATACGCCTGTTGCTATGCGTATTTTTACCTGGCAAGGCGAAAGGGATACAGTGATGTCGCCTTATGATTCTTTAAAATATTACAAATGGTTTTTGCATACCGGCCTTATGTCGATGGAACCACAAACGGGATATGTGCGTGCTTATGTTGGGGGTATTAATTATAAGTATTTCCAGTTTGATAATGTCAAGACCAATCGCCGACAGGTTGGCTCTACTTTCAAGCCTTTTGTGTACACTTTAGCTATGCAGGAAGGCGAGTTTTCGCCTTGCACCGAGGTTCCGAATCTCCCTGTAACCTTCGACTTAGGTGATGGCAGCAAATGGACTCCTCACAATGCGGATGATAAAAGAGAAGGCGAAATGGTAACTCTTAAATGGGCTTTGGCTAATTCGGTAAACAATGTTTCGGCTTATCTTATGAAGCGTTTCTCCCCTGCCGCTGTTATAAATATGGCGCGCAAGATGGGTGTTTCGAGTCCTATTGATGCGGTGCCTTCTATTTGCCTCGGTACTGCTGATCTTTCGGTGTACGAAATGACGGGTGCTATGAGTACTTTTGCCAATAAAGGGGTGTTTGTAGAGCCTATTTTCATCACACGTATCGAAGATAAAAACGGTAATGTTTTAGAAAGTTTTATACCAAAGCAACAGGAAGCGATGAATGAGCAATCGGCATATCTGATGCTCGAATTGATGAAAGGTGTTGTTGAAAGTGGCACAGGCGCACGTTTGCATTATCGTTATAATATTACTGCTCCTGTTGCTGGCAAAACAGGTACTACTCAGAACAATTCTGACGGTTGGTTTATGGGGGTAACTCCAAGCCTTACTACGGGTGTATGGGTTGGAGGCGAGATACGTTCCATACATTTCCGCAGTATTAATCTGGGTCAGGGGGCTAATATGGCGCTACCGATTTGGGCTTTGTATATGAAGAAGGTTTGGGCTGATAAAACGCTTAATATTCCACAGAATGATTTCGACAAGCCTGCTCAGGATATGTCGGACCGGGTAGACTGTAAGAAGTTTAAACAGGAAATAATGCATGAGAAGAAAGGCTTCGACTTCGACGATAAGTATTAACTCAATTACGAATTACGAATTACGATTTTATGATTTAAAGAAAATAAAACTTTCCTTATCGACGAAATCGTATGGCTTATTGCGTTTTTAAATTCTTTATTTATCAATATTAATGTATTATAATTAAGGCTTTATGTAGCTGAAGTTGCCTTAAAATATAGTTTTCCCTTCACATTTCATAACATTCCCGCTTCAATGGAAATCATTCCGGTCTCTATCGGAATCATTCCTGCTTGAATCGGAATCATTCCCTCTCTAATCGGAATCATTCTTATTGAGATGGGAAATCCA
>CAYRBL010000392.1:0-3494 GCA_964422385.1 uncultured Bacteroides sp. | reverse complement strand
CTATTAACAATTAGCTGTTGATACTATTTATTATTAATGGTATTTATAACACAAAGTTTAGATTACTTTTATATCGTGAAAAAATCTGCACACAAATGAAAACAAATAAGAAGACTTTAGTCGTTTATATAGCATCCGTTATCGTTGTTTTGTTATTAGGCATAGGGGCTTACAATTATTACCGCAGCCTTAAGCAACCTATCTCTCCAGTTGAAAATGCTATCCCTAACGATGCTTTTATGTTTGCCGAGTTCGCAAATATAAAAACTTTATGGGATAATAATTCCACAAGCAACGAAATCTGGAAGGGTTTAATGCAATTTGGAAGCATCGCGAGCAGCAATCAGGATTTGATTTATATTGATGCGCTCATTAAAAACAACAGCAATCTGGCTTCAATTCTTGAGACAAATAAGTCGTATGTATCCTTCCATCTTTCTTCTAAAAACAAAGTTGAGCTTTTATATCTCATAAATGTACCCGTTACTTTTAGTATTTCAGAAATTAATTCTATTATTAAAAAGAATCCTTCTAATAAAATGACTGAACGGAAGTTTGACGATGTGATGATTTTTGAAGTCAAAAGCAATCCTTCCGCAATTCCTTTCGTTTATTCTATTTATAAAGGTGTATTTATGGCAGGCTATAGTGCTGTTTTAGTGGAGCAAGCCATTGCACAGTTGAACAACACCAACTCTTTTAATAGCGATAATGATTTTGTAAATCTAAAGACTACTGCCGGCAAAAAGGTGGACGCAAATCTGTATATTAACTACAAAAACTTCCATAAATTTATTGCTACTTTTACAGCGCCCGAGTATAAAAAGGAGATTGCAGCTGTTGCCGAGCTTGTGAAATGGAGTGAGTTGGATGTGTTTGTTAAGAATAATATGCTTTCGCTAAATGGATATTCAACTACGGGTGCCGGCAACGAAAGTTATATGAGTATTTTCAAAAGTCAGAAGCCACAAGTGGTAAAGATTCCTGATTATTTGCCACAGCGCACTGTTATGTTCCAAGATGTTTGCTTCGAGAACTATGCTACCTACTACAATAGGCTCAAGAAATATTTAAAGGATAATAACAAAATAGCGGAGTTTGATGCCCAGCTTAAGCAGCTCAACACGACTTTAAACATAAATATAGAAGATGACTTTAACACTTGGATGGGAAACGAGTTTGCAGTGGCTATCGTTAATGGTGAGGGTAGTATAGCCGAAAACACCTATGTCATTTGTCAATTGAACAATGCTACGCTTGCCGATTCTTGTCTTTCTTTGTTGTCGAAGGCTACCAAGAAACACGATAAGAATTCGATTACAGCTCCTGGTTTATTGAAGACGATGTTGGGAAAAAGCTGCCCCGATTTTAAAGAAACCTATTACGAAGTTGCCGACAACTTTGTGCTTTTTGCGTGTAGCAAACAGGCTATTACTAATTTCAAGAACTCTTATTCCTCTGGCGAAATACTTTCGAAGTCAAAGGAGTATGCAGCTTTTTCTCAGAACATCTCAGAGACTTCAAATGTGTATGCATATATTAATTTTGCGTATGCCAATGCTTATGTTAAGAATTATATTGCTAAAGAATATCTGGATTCGTACACTTTGATGAGTCCTTTTATCAAAAACTTTAGTGCTATTTCGTTCCAGATAAGTGGTGGCGACAAATTGTTTTATACCAATATTAATCTTAAATACACTTCTTCTGATTTCAAAATAAAAGAGCCTACCCCTACTGGTGTTGAGACTCCTGTGGAAGCTGCTCCTGCTGTTGCGGCAAGCACTGGTGGAACATTTGGCCTGGACGCTTCAGTTGTGATGCGCCCTTATTTTGTGAAAAGCAATACTGATGAAGGCAAGAATATAATAGTTGCTGATGCCTCCAACAAGGTTTATCTTATGAATAAAAAAGGGGAGACTTTATGGAAAGTTGCTATCGATGGCAAGCTGATGGGTGAGATTTATGAGGTTGATTTCTTTAAAAATAATAAGACACAATATCTCTTCAACACCGAAAACAGTATTTATTTAATAGATGCTAAGGGTGCGAAGGTGGGCAATTATCCTATCAAACTCAACTCTAAAGCTACTGCTGGTATGTGTCTTATCGATTACGAAAAGAAAAGAGATTACAGGATGGTACTGCCTTGTGCCGACAGGAAACTATATTATTATAATATAAAAGGAGAGAAGGCTTCGGACTGGAAGCTTCCAATGCTAAAAGCTGTTGCCGAGACTTCGCCTCAACATATTATCTTTAATGGCAAGGACAACATTATTGCTACCGATAAGAACGGGGCTACTTATTATTACGACCGTAAGGGCAACGAGAAGATTAAGCTTAAAACTACTTTTGTCAAAAATCAGGATTCTAAGTTTTATAGCGACGGCAAGTATCTTTTGACTACTGATAATACTGGTAAAGTTTATTTTATTTCTTCTGATGGCAAAGTAGATACCAAGGTTATCAAGAAGCTTAGTGGAAATCATTGCTTTGTGTACGAGGATTACAACAGGGATGATAAAAAGGACTTTATTTTCTTGACAAACAACGAACTTAGCGTTTGTAAAAAGGATGGAAAGGTTCAGTTTTCCTATAAGTTTAATAAGAATGTCAGCAACAAAATTCTTTTCTTTAACACTACTTCTAAGGGGAACATTATGGGTGTGCTTTCGGCTGATGCCAAGCAGATTTATTTGTTCAATAAGGATGGTTTGATGAGTTGTTCTACTGCTTTTAAGGGCGATAGCTATTTTAGCATCGACACCTTTAAGGATAAAAAGCAACTCAATCTTATCGTCGGTTTCGGTTCTAAGATTATCAATTACACTATAGAATAAACACATTATGCTCGAATATTTAAAACAAATCGACTTCCAAGTCTTTATTTTCCTCAACGGAATGCACGCTGCTTTCTTCGACCCAATTATGGTGTGGTTGAGCAGCAAAACAATCTGGATACCAATGTATCTCTTCTTTGTTTTTTTACTTTGGAAGCAATATGGCAAAACCGCATTACTGATCGTTTCGTTTGCCATCCCCCTGATATTACTTAGCGATACAGGATCAGTTTATTTATTTAAGAATGTTTTTATGAGGCTTCGCCCTTGTCATACCAAGAGTTTGGAGGGTGTTATTCATCTTGTTAACGGGTATTGTGGAGGCCCTTATGGTTTTGTGTCGTCCCACGCCAGCAATACTTTTGCCATCGCTGTTTTCATTAATTACTTCCTCCGTTCGAGGTACAAATACCTAACTTTTCTGATTTTCTTTTGGTGTTCGGCGGTGTCGTACAGCCGTATATATCTAGGTGCGCATTTTCCTGGCGACGTTATTTGTGGTGCTGCTTGGGGTACTACTTCAGCTATTATCACGATTATGTTGTTTTCGCTGGTGCAGAGGAGGGTTAACAATTAAGAATTAATTAATAACATAGAATTACACCTCACCCCCAGCCCCTCTCCTTTTAGGAAAGGGGCTGGGGGTGAGGT
>CAYRBL010000391.1:0-3505 GCA_964422385.1 uncultured Bacteroides sp. | reverse complement strand
AAATTTTTATTTAAAACTTGTAAGGTCTAAAATTTATATAGCTTGCATTTTTTTGTCCCTTATGCGTTACATAGCATATTACAAAATTTCCTGTTTCGGTAGTTAAAGGAATTGCAAGGTATCCCATCCCATATAAAATACCCGGATAATAAAAATCAGATGGATCCACTTCTTTCCATTCTTCTTTAGTAAAACAATTCCTATAATTAATATCTTCATCCTGTAATATTTCTCCATTGTGGACTTTTAATAAATGAGTTTTTCCATTGTCTTCCGTAAGTGTTATTACTGTACCATCTTCGTCAACAGTCCAGATAGTGTTAGCTGTACCTCTTGGGAAAGTAAATCCTTTTAATTTATAATTTTGATCCCATTGCAGATTACCCTCTACATCAAAACATGCTAATTGAACATGTCCTATCCTAACATTTTTAAATTTCTCACTTTTACTATCAGGCATATTTGGTAAACTTGACTTAGTAGTTACAATTTCATATTCTGGAATGTACGATTCGAACAAACAATAATACAAATCACCTGATTTAATAGTTGGATGGTTTACAGTATTGAAACCTTGACAAAGTTTACCATTTTTTAATCTGGCTTCTTTTATCTCTTTTCTAAAAAGATTACCTAAAAAATCACCTTCTTTTTCTTTAATCAAGATAATTGGTTTTTTCAAGTCAGTGTAGGTAAGCGATGAGAATGCACTTACTTTATTATTATCTACTTTCAACATTGCAAATGCACTTGATGGCTCAACCTGACCATCGTCAGAGGCTTCGGATTGCATATCGTACCCAAAAAGATTTATTGAATTGCCATTATGGAATGCAACACAATCAAAAGGCCATTCTTTTTCGTCGGACAACGCCTTTTTACTTACTTTCGAAATACCACCTTCACCATTTATCTCATCTATCTGGCAACAGACATTATCATTGTCTTTATACGAAAACATTGTATACAAACTTGCTTCGTCATCATTATGGTAGGAAGCTATAAAATCAATGGTATGTTTAGTGCCTTCGCCAAGTTTAATGGTATAGTTTTTTTTGTTAGGAATAGAATATGCTAAGACATACATTCTGCATTTAAACATATTTTTATCAGAAAAAATGCCATATATCAACTCTTTTGTTGAGCCAAACTCTTTTAAAGTTGCATTATCTTTTATTTCTGACTCCATTTTTTCATAATCTCCATTTTCGAGATTCATCGAAACTAATCTAACATAATCATTATAAAGCACCCGATGCGAATAAAAAATCTTTTTCCCTTTTGTGAAAAAAGCCAAAGTTACTTTCTTTTTATCTTCTGAAGGACTTATTCTGTCAAGATTAAAATCTCCATTATTAAAAGTTTTTGTCCATTTAATTTCAAAACTTTTGTCAAGAAAAGTAACTTTTAAATCTATGTTCTTTTTATCGTGTTTCAGTTTTTCGAGAATTAAAATACCATTATTCCCAATTGGATAAACAGCTAAGTTGATATTGAGAGGATCTATTTTAAAAGACTTATCATCCTGAGCTTTTAAAGAAATGCTAATAATTGCAAGTACTACAATTATTGAATACAGTTTTAATTTTTTCATTTGTATTTAATAAATTTATTTTTGCCCAATCCCCAATGACAATTAGTTTTTATTAATAAAAAAAGCGTGGGGATGTAGTTATGCAATTAAACCTAACGCTTTTATATTTTCTAATTTGAAATCTATTTAATATAATCTCTTTTTTAACCAACAAAGATAAAATATTTTTTTTAATTACAAAGAGATATTAGTTAATATTTTTTAACATTATGTTTAATTGCAATCTTATTTTTCATCGAAACACCTTTAATAATAGCCTTAATGGGAGGTGTTATTATCTTTTAATTGTTTCATAAATCATATTTATAATTCAGTATCTATAGCTTCTTTCTCTATTGCTTTTATCTCGGCCATAAGCATTGTTTGAAGTTCCTCTTTAGGTAACAATAGTTGATATTCTGCAACTCCAATCGGTTTGTTTACATCTAGTAATGCTATTTCAACATCCAGATGATCTTTATCTGCACAGAGAATAATACCTATAGATTGATTTTCATTTTGGCCTTTCTCCAAACGATCGAGAAGAGAAAGATAAAGATTCATCTTTCCAATATATTCGGCTTTGAAACTTCCAATTTTTAACTCAACAGCAACCAACGATTGTAATCCCCTATGAAAAAAAAGCATATCAACAAAGTACTCTTTATTATTGTACTCCAACCTATATTGGTTGCCAATAAAACTAAACCCTTTACCTAACTCTAATATAAATGCTCTAATTTTACTTATCAATCTTTTTTCCAATTCCATTTCTCGAATTGGCTCAGTAATTCCAAGAAACCCTAGGTTATACATACTCTTAAACACTTCATTGGCATATCCTATATGTATTTCAGGTAATGTATTTTCAAAGTTATTTGATTTAACTTGCGTATGTACCATAGTGTAGGTATCCATCTTGATAGCATTGAGCAGCAAATCTCTTGACCAAGCTTTATCTAATGTTTCACATGCATAAAACAAAACTTTATCAAAATTCTGCACTTTATCTAGTAAAAGTAAGTTATGTCCCCATGGCAAAACTGCTACAGCCTGTAGCAGTTTTGTATTTGCCTGATAATATCTCTCATAAAAGCGTTTCATGTTCCATAAATTGCGTGGGGATAATCCCATATTTGGAAATTCAATTTTCAAATCAATTGATAATTGTTTGACAACCCCACTACCATATCCCTCTGCTAAGCCTTTTTCAAATAGTAGTTTGCCAAGTTTCCAATATACAGAATTGGTTGTACTGTTAACACTACGTGCAATTGAAGTACGGGCTGTTCTAATTTCAATTACTGCCTGCTGAAGTATCTCTGCATATTCATTTACGTTAAATATTGATGTTGTTTCTTGTTTACTCATACTTTTATGACCCTATTTTATTTAATTTCCAAAAATGTGATTTTTTAATCTATGTAAATCTATGTTGCTTAGCATAGGAATTCTATTTTACTGTTCTTAATTATAAAGCGTAAAAGTACTATTATAAATTCAATAAAAAGTTAATTTATTTTGAAATAAAAAAACGCTGCTTTAAAACCAAAAACAATTCTATCACCCATTCTGGATTTGCAACACAATATTATTATATATGCTACAAGCATTACATCCTTTAAGGATTGGGAGAAAGTTTAAATAACTACAATTGGGATATTGTCTTACTCCCTCTCATTTCAGGAGAGGGATGGAGTGAGGTTTATTCAATCAAAACAAAGTTTTCAGGATTAATAAAAGAATTAGCAATTTTTAATTAATAAGAATTCAAAATCAAAAATTGTAATGCAAAAAAGAATGATTTCCCTCTTTTGAATAAATTGTTTCTTGCTCCGAAATAAAATGTTGGAGCAAAAAACAATTATTTTTATGGTAATATACTTTGTACAAAAAGCGGTTTGCGTTTTCTAAACGATAAAATAAGTGATT
>CAYRBL010000390.1:0-3509 GCA_964422385.1 uncultured Bacteroides sp. | reverse complement strand
GGGATAGACTTTTAGGCTTTTAGTCCATTAGGCTATTAGGAAGAAAACTATTTCCTAAAAGTCTAAACACCTAATAGCCTAAACCCCTTCCGTAATTCGTAATTCGTAATTCGTAATTTTTTTCCTGGAATTTACCCGCTAAGCGACAGGAGTCGCTAAGCGGAAGATGGAATCTTTTCCCTAATAGTCTAATGGACTAAAAGCCTAAACCCCTAACAAAAAACTTTAGGCATTCCAAACTTCAAACTTTAGGCACTTCCCATCCTAAAAGTCTAAACACCTAATAGCCTAAACCCCTCTCCTATCCTACCGAAAGCTTGAGTAAATATATTTTTTGGAAAACAATTGTAATAAAATGCCTCTCGAAAACAAAAAAATGAGGAAAGCAATCCATAAACCAAGGTTCCCCAACTGATGGAAGGCGAAGTAATAGAGCGGGAAGAAAAGCACAAGCGTGGAAACAAGCATCGAATTACGCATAGCCACAGATGCGGTGGCACCGACGTAAATGCCGTCCCACAAAAAGGCTGCAAAAGTGACCAATGGCAACAAGTAAATCAAATAAATGTAATCCTGGGTGTAACTGATGATAAGCGTGTTGTTGGTAAGCAAAGGTATCAAGTATTTCCCGGAAGTTATGTATATAAAAGTAAAAGCCAGAGCTATCCCGATGCCCCATAAAAACAATCGCTTGATGGTAGTGCGAAGCAAATTCTCGTCTCTGGCACCAATATACTTACCCACCAATGATTCGGCGGCATACGCAAAGCCATCCATAAAGTAAGAAAAGAAAATGAAGAACTGATAAAGCAGCGTATTGGAGGCCAGTATTGTGTCGCCCAAACGTGCGGACTCGGCTGTGAAGAATGATATAGTTATTATCAAAAGTAAGGTTCGGATAAAGATGTCTTTGTTTACAAATAAGAAATCCTTAAACGCACGGATGTCCCTTAGTTTCGCAATGTCGAAATACTTAAATAGTTTTTTGTAATACGTGAGCATCAAAACAACTGCAAAAAGTAAACCCGTGTATTGCGCAAGCAAAGAACCCCAAGCAATTCCCTCTACTTTCATACCTAAAACTTTAATGAAGAAAAGGCTGTAAGCAATGTTAACAAGGTTGACAAAAATGGCGATATACATAGGCATACGAGCGTTTTGCATACCGATAAACCAGCCTGTCAATGCGAACAAAACGATGGTTGCCGGAGCTGAATAGATCCTTATGTAAAAATAAGTGGAAGCCATTTGCACCACCTCGTCGCTAGCGC
This sequence comes from uncultured Bacteroides sp., assembly GCA_964422385.1. Lineage (GTDB taxonomy): Bacteria > Bacteroidota > Bacteroidia > Bacteroidales > JACABE01 > JBAXLO01. Next base: position 2,238 of record CAYRBL010000390.1, on the reverse strand, counting down.
CACAAAGCTTGAAACCAATGTAGGCCACGGGAAGCTGCAAGATTATTAAGATGAAACCACTTGCCAACGCAAGCACTACCGAACGCGAAAGGATGGCAACTGATTCCTTCAAATCCCTTTTGCCAAAAGCCTGAGCAGTAAACCCACTAGTGCCCATCCGTAGAAAACCAAAAGCCCAGAAGATAAAATTGAAAAGCATACTACCTATAGCAATCGCCCCAATGGCCGCCTTGTTGCCGATGTGCCCCATAAGTGCTACATCGATTAGCCCAAGCAAAGGGATGGAGATGTTGCTTATGATGTTAGGTATCGCAAGTCGGAGAATCTTTCGGTTCAATAGTTTTATCTTAATGAATATTTATGTGATGTAATCTAAAATAGAATGGATGCATCAAGGATCGATAGCCCCCTCGAAGACATCTATTTTTTCTAAGAAGTCTAATGAATTCATAATATATACATCGGCAGGTACAGAAGGCGCAATCTTTACATCCTCCAACAGACGGGTATTATCAAAAACGTGACCCAATTCGATGAACTCGAAGTAAGACTCGATAGCATACAAAAGGATACGGAGCTTACCATTGTCCTTAAAAGTGTTTGTCCAATAGTCGAGATACTCTTGATAATTGTACAACTCGCTCCCCGGTTGCAGTCTATCCTTAGCCCAATTCTTAATCTGGCCAATCATCGTCTTATTTATAAAATTAAAAGGAGGACGATCGGTAAAGTAAGTTTCAATGGTCTTGGTAACTTTGAAAGGTGTGGTAGCCGAACCCTGTCCGGAGGAAATATGATACACATTATAGTTACGCTTAGCAAACAAAAGCTGAACAATAGCATCGCTGGCGTAATCCACTGAGATAATATCTAAAGGATAATTTGGGTGAATAGGCACCAAACGCATCAAATTGATAGTCGCCAATGCCCAAAGAATAACCGTTGACCTTGGGATAATTTCTCTGCTGTCGCCCATAATAATCGAAGGACGTGCGATTAAAATCTTGTCTTCCGGTAAGTATTGATGAAGCATTATTTCACCTTGCATTTTAGTATAGGTGTACTTTACAAGATGATTTGCTTTAAGATTTGGAGATTCATCCTCGAAGATAAGCTTGTTCTTAACATCCTTACCACAAATAGTAGCGGTGCCAACATAAAGGAAGGTACTTAAATGAGGCAGATCTTTAGCCCATTCCAATATCTTCTGAAGCCCGCCAATATTGGCCCTTACCACAAGGTCGTCGTATATACGTGAAAAGGAAGTATTGGCTGCTGAATGAATAATTACGTCGATATCGTTAAGATTTTTATCCGCCTTAAGCGAATCGGTAAGCTTCTCGTCAAAGAGATTGCCTAACACGGGAATGATTTTATTTCTATCGTAAAAATCATCGTGAAGGTTGAAGATATGTTCAATTCTATGAATTGCATCTTGCTCAGACAATGCCCTAATTAAGCAATAAATTTTATTAATTTCTTTGCGTTTTGACAAGTTTACAAGAAGTTCTCCTCCCAAAAAGCCTGTAGAACCTGTAATAAGTATGTTCATTTAGTATAATTTGTATTAATCAAATAGTTCGAGACCAAGTATACCTAAAATTATAAGAGTAATGGAAACCACTTTGGATACCGTCAATGATTCGTGGTACCATATAATTCCAATCATTGCTATCAATGCTGTTCCGGCGCTTGCCCAAATAGCATAAGCAATGCTTACTTCCATCTTTTTCAACACCATTACCAAAGCAGCGAGACTTATTCCATAAAAGACAAATACCAGAATCGATGGGATAAGCTTTGTAAATCCATCTGCTTTCTCCATACACACAGTTCCCAAAACCTCAAATATAATGCCTATTCCTAAGATAATCCACTTCATTGTATAATTACTTTGTATAAAAGATGGCAAAAGTATAATTAAAAACTAAGGTATACTTTTAACTAGTGTTAAATAAATCTAAGAAAATTCGATTTAACAAAGTTTAAGAATAGGAAAAGAAATAGAATGTAGAATGAGGCAATCAGAAAGCAGAGCTTAAGCTATCCTTCTGATCTCGGCACCAAGCTTATTCAATCGTTCGTCGATGTTCTGATAACCTCTATCGATCTGTTCGATGTTATGAATAACGCTTTTGCCATTTGCAGATAAGGCAGCAATAAGCAAAGCCACACCTGCTCTAATGTCTGGGGAGATCATCTCGATGCCACGTAAGGGATACTGATGATCCAAACCAA
>CAYRBL010000389.1:0-3510 GCA_964422385.1 uncultured Bacteroides sp. | reverse complement strand
CATTGGAACGTGTAGGTGAAAGATGATCCTTTAAACCTATATTATTGATAAACTCCAAATCCGAATCGATAATATCTTGTGGAGTTTGGCCTGATAAAGTACGAATTAACAAAGAGGCAATGCCCTTAGTAATAACAGCATCGCTATCGGCTTTGAAAATAATTTTGCCTTCAGCATAATCAGCACTCAACCACACCTTAGATTGACAACCTGTGATAAGATTATTATCAACCTTGTTCTTAATATCTATCATTGGGCACTCTTTACCCATCTCAATCACGTAGTTATATTTATCCATCCAGTCTTCAAAGTTCTCGAATTCGGATATAATCTGTTGTTCTATTTCGTGAATAGTCATATTTTGGATTTCTTAATTAAACATTTCTTTAACTTTATAAATAGCCTTAATCAAAGGTTCTATTTCTTCTTTTTTATTATAAAAAGAAAAAGACGCACGAATGGTACCAGGGATATTATAACGATCCATAACAGGCTGAGCACAATGATGTCCGGTACGAACTGCGACACCAAACCTGTCGATAATAGTACCTGCATCATAAGGATGAATGGCGTCGATATTAAAGGAAATTACAGCAGCTTTATGAGCAGCAGTGCCGATAATTTTTACACCATCTATCTTCAAAAGCTCAGCAGTAGCATATTGAAGCAATTGATCTTCGTAAGCAGCAATGGCTTCGATGCCAATATTGCTGATATATTTAAGTGCCGAATGCAAACCAATAACTCCACCTACATTAGGGGTGCCTGCTTCGAACTTAAAAGGTAATTCATTATAGGTAGTCTTCTCGAAAGTAACAGTTTGTATCATTTCACCACCACCTTGATAAGGAGGCATTGCATTCAACCACTTTTCTTTGCCATACAACACACCAATACCCATAGGCGCATACAATTTATGACCCGAAAAGCAATAAAAATCACAATCCAAATCCTGCACATCAACCTTAGCATGAGCAATTCCCTGAGCTCCATCAATCATAACAGGGACATCGTGAGTATGTGCAATTTTGATAATATTTTTAATTGGATTTATAGTGCCGAGGGCATTAGAAACATGAGTAACGGCAACTATTTTAGTCTTTTTAGTAATAAGTTTTTCGAAGGCATCCATATCGAGCTCACCTGCATCATCAATTGGAATGACTTTAAGAACAGCTTGTTTCTCTTCACAAATCATTTGCCAAGGCACAATATTAGCATGGTGCTCCATAGTTGAGATTATTACCTCATCATCTTTTTCAATAAACTTTTTGCCAAAAGAAAAGGCAACAAGATTAATGCTTTCGGTAGTTCCACGAGTAAAAATTATCTCGTAACTATTGGCAGCATTGAGATATTGCCTGGTATATTCCCTTGCCTCTTCGAAAGCTACAGTAGCTTTTTGGCTAAGGAAATGCACACCCCGATGGATGTTGGAATTTTCTTCGTAATAATACTTCACTACATCATCAATTACCGACTTAGGCTTTTGAGTAGTAGCAGCATTATCGAAATATATGAGTGGTTTATTATAAACTTGCTGTTTAAGAATTGGAAACTCATCCCTTATTTTATTTACATCAAACATGCTTATAAAACAGCTTTATTTCTGTTTAGTTTTAGCAACAGCCTTTTTAGTAACAGTCCTTTTAGATTTAGGAGCAGCACCATTTTCTTCGGCAATCTTCAAACAATCAGCTAAAGTAAGCTCAGCAGGAGTCTTTTCCTTAGGTATTTTGTAATTGTCCTTACCTATCTTAATATAAGCACCATACCTACCATTTAAAACTTTTACTGCATCATTTTCTTTAAACTCTTTTAATACGTTTTCAGAAGCTTTTTTATTAGTTCCTTTAATATATTCGATGGCATCACCTAAAGTTAGACTCATTAAATCAACATTACGAGGCACCGAATAATTTTTAGCATTATAAGTAATGTAAGGACCAAACTTGCCTATGGCAACCACTACATCAGCACTCTCGTACTGTCCAACAGTTTTAGGAAAATGTTTGTTAAGTTCAGCTTTTGCCTCATTAGTTATACGTTTAGCTTTGATTAATTCAACGCATCTTTCCTCAGTAACCTCGTAAGGGTCATCAGTTTTAGTTAAAGAATAAAATGCTGAACCATGTTTTACAAAAGGACCAAAACGACCGATAGCAACAGTCATTTCTTGCTCTTCGAACGCACCAACAACGCGTGGAAGCTTGAATAATTCGAGCGCATCTTCCAAAGTAATACTATCAATGCTCTGTCCTTTCTTCAAACCTGCAAACTTAGGTTTTTCTTCAGTCTTTGCCTCACCAATCTGAGCCATAGCACCATAGCGACCGAGCCTTACATATACATTTTTGCCACTTACAGGATCAACACCAATCAATCTTTCGCCGCTAACTCTCTCTGATTGCTCTAAAGTATCCTCAACTTGTTTGTGGAATGGGCCATAGAAATCTTTAATAACCTTTGTCCATTTCATTTTTCCATCAGCAATCTTATCGAAATCAATTTCAACATTAGCTGTGAAATTATAATCCAAAACACTTTCGAAATACTGTACAAGGAATTTATTTACAATAGTTCCAATATCAGTTGGAGATAACTTGCCTTTATCAAAACCTGATTTCTCAGTCTTTTTAGTTTCTTTTAGCTTGCCATCTTTTAATGTAATCACCTCTAATTGGCGTTCAATACCAACTTTATCCTCTTTAACTACATATTCTCTTTTTTGAATGGTAGAAATAGTTGGAGCATACGTAGAAGGACGACCAATACCTAGCTCTTCAAGTTTTTTAACAAGACTAGCTTCCGTATAACGAGGAGGTTGCTGAGTATAACTCTGAATAGCCGTCGACTCATTCATCAATAACTTTTCACCAGCCTTAACTTTAGGTAACATCCCTTTCTGTTCTTCTTCCTCGTCATCATTTGATTCAAGATAAACTTTAAGGAAACCATCAAAAATAATAACTTCTCCTCTGGCAATAAAATTTTCTTTTCTATTCGAAATATCAATAGTAATATTTGTCTTCTCCAAAATAGCATCACTCATCTGCGAAGCAATAGTACGTTTCCAGATAAGTTCGTACAATCTCTTTTGAGAGCTGTCACCATCAATAGTTTGATTGTTCATATAAGTAGGACGAATAGCTTCGTGAGCCTCTTGAGCACCCTTAGTCTTTGTTGTATATTTACGTAACCTTACATATTCCTTTCCATACGAACTTTCAATTTCTGTTTTAGCTAACGAAAGCGCTAGATCAGAAAGGTTAACAGAATCCGTTCTCATATAAGTAATAAGCCCCGATTCATATAATTGCTGTGCAACAACCATGGTTTTAGCAACAGGGAAACCTAGTTTACGACTGGCTTCTTGTTGTAGAGTAGAAGTTGTAAAAGGTGGAGCAGGAGATTTTTTAGCAGGCTTGGTTTCAACATCCGAAACGGTAAAGCTAGCTTTAATACAATCTGTTAAAAACTCAATAGCTTGTTCCTTTTTTTCAAATCTTT
>CAYRBL010000388.1:0-3510 GCA_964422385.1 uncultured Bacteroides sp. | reverse complement strand
CATTGGAACGTGTAGGTGAAAGATGATCCTTTAAACCTATATTATTGATAAACTCTAAATCAGAATCGATAATATCTTGAGGAGTTTGGCCTGATAACGTACGAATTAACAAAGAAGCAATGCCCTTAGTAATAACTGCATCGCTATCGGCTTTATAAATAATTTTTCCATCAATATAATCAGCACTCAACCACACCTTTGATTGGCAACCTGTGATAAGATTATTATCAACCTTGTTCTTAATATCTATCATAGGGCACTCTTTGCCCATTTCAATCACGTAATTATATTTATCCATCCAGTCTTCAAAGTTCTCGAATTCGGATATAATCTGCTGTTCTACTTCTTGAATAGTCATATTTTAAATTTCTTAATTAAACATTTCTTTAACTTTATAAATAGCCTTAATCAAAGGTTCTATTTCTTCTTTTTTATTATAAAAAGAAAAAGACGCACGAATGGTACCAGGGATATTATAACGATCCATAACAGGCTGAGCACAATGATGTCCGGTACGAACTGCGACACCAAACCTGTCGATAATAGTACCTGCATCATAAGGATGAATGGCGTCGATATTAAAGGAAATTACAGCAGCTTTATGTGAGGCAGTGCCAATAATCTTTACACCATCTATCTTCAACAGCTCAGCAGTAGCATATTGCAGCAACTCATCTTCGTAAGCAGCAATATTTTCTATACCTAAATTCTCGATATATTTAAGTGCCGAATGCAATCCAATAACCCCACCTACATTAGGCGTGCCGGCTTCGAATTTAAAAGGCAATTCATTATAGGTAGTCTTCTCGAATGTAACAGTTTGAATCATTTCACCACCCCCTTGATAAGGTGGCATTGCATTCAACCACTTTTCTTTGCCATACAACACACCAATACCCATAGGCGCATACAATTTATGACCCGAAAAGCAATAAAAATCACAATCCAAATCCTGCACATCTATCTTAGCATGAGCTATTCCTTGGGCTCCATCAATCAAAACAGGGACATCGTGAGCGTGTGCAATGTTTATAATATTTTTAATAGGATTTATAGTGCCGAGGGCATTAGAAACATGAGTAACAGCAACGATTTTAGTCTTTTTAGTAATTAGATTTTCGAAGGCAGCCATATCGAGTTCACCTGCATCATCGATAGGGATAACCTTAAGGACAGCCTGTTTCTCTTCACAAATCATTTGCCAGGGAACAATATTAGCATGGTGCTCCATAGTTGAGATTATCACCTCATCATCTTTTTCGATAAACTTTTTACCAAAAGAAGAGGCAACCAAATTAATGCTTTCTGTAGTTCCACGAGTAAAAATTAGCTCGTAACTATTGGCAGCATTAACATATTGCCTGATAAATTCCCTTGCTTCTTCAAAAGCTACAGTAGCTTTTTGACTAAGGAAATGTACACCCCGATGAATGTTGGAATTTTCTTCGTAATAATACTTCACTACATCATCAATTACCGACTTAGGCTTTTGAGTAGTAGCAGCATTATCGAAATATATGAGTGGTTTATTATAAACTTGCTGTTTAAGAATTGGAAACTCATCCCTTATTTTATTTACATCAAACATGCTTATAAAACAGCTTTATTTCTGTTTAGTTTTAGCAACAGCCTTTTTAGTAACAGTCCTTTTAGATTTAGGAGCAGCACCATTTTCTTCGGCAATCTTCAAACAATCAGCTAAAGTAAGCTCAGCAGGAGTCTTTTCCTTAGGTATTTTGTAATTGTCCTTACCTATCTTAATATAAGCACCATACCTACCATTTAAAACTTTTACTGCATCATTTTCTTTAAACTCTTTTAATACGTTTTCAGAAGCTTTTTTATTAGTTCCTTTAATATATTCGATGGCATCACCTAAAGTAAGGGTCATTAAATCAACATTACGAGGCACGGAATAATTTTTAGCATTATAAGTAATATAAGGACCAAACTTACCGATAGCAACCACTACATCAGCACTCTCGTACTGTCCCACAGTTTTAGGAAAATGTTTGTTAAGTTCAGCTTTAGCCTCATTAGTTATACGTTTAGCTTTAATTAATTCAACGCATCTTTCCTCAGTAACCTCATAAGGATCATCATTCTTAGTTAAAGAATAAAATGCTGAACCATGTTTAACAAAAGGACCAAAACGACCGATAGCAACAGTCATTTCACCATCTTCGAACGAACCAACAACACGTGGAAGTTTGAATAATTCGAGGGCATCTTCCAATGTAATACTATCAATGCTCTGTCCTTTCTTCAAACCTGCAAACTTAGGTTTTTCTTCAGTCTTTGCCTCACCAATCTGAGCCATAGCACCATAGCGACCGAGCCTTACATATACATTTTTGCCACTTACAGGATCAACACCAATCAATCTTTCGCCGCTAACTCTCTCTGATTGCTCTAAAGTATCCTCAACTTGTTTGTGGAATGGGCCATAGAAATCTTTAATAACCTTTGTCCATTTCATTTTTCCATCAGCAATCTTATCGAAATCAATTTCAACATTAGCTGTGAAATTATAATCCAAAACACTTTCGAAATACTGTACAAGGAATTTATTTACAATAGTTCCAATATCAGTTGGAGATAACTTGCCTTTATCAAAACCTGATTTCTCAGTCTTTTTAGTTTCTTTTAGCTTGCCATCTTTTAATGTAATCACCTCTAATTGGCGTTCAATACCAACTTTATCCTCTTTAACTACATATTCTCTTTTTTGAATGGTAGAAATAGTTGGAGCATACGTAGAAGGACGACCAATGCCGAGCTCTTCAAGTTTTTTAACAAGACTAGCTTCTGTATAACGAGGAGGTTGTTGAGTATAACTCTGAATAGCCGTCGACTCATTCATCAATAACTTTTCGCCAGCCATAACTTTAGGTAACATACCTTTCTGTTCTTCTTCCTCGTCATCATTTGATTCTAAATACACTTTAAGGAAACCATCAAAAATAATAACTTCACCTCTGGCAATAAAATTTTCTTTTCTATTCGAGATATCAATAGTAATATTTGTTTTCTCCAAAATAGCATCACTCATCTGCGACGCAATAGTACGTTTCCATATAAGTTCATACAATCTCTTTTGAGAACTATCACCATCAATAGTTTGATTGTTCATATAAGTAGGACGAATAGCTTCGTGAGCCTCTTGAGCACCCTTAGTCTTTGTTGTATATTTACGTAACTTTACATATTCTTTTCCATAAGAACTTCCTATTTCTGTTTTAGCTAAAGATAAAGCAAGGTCAGAAAGGTTAACAGAATCCGTCCTCATATAGGTAATAAGCCCCGATTCATATAGTTGCTGAGCAACAACCATCGTTTTAGCAACAGGAAAACCAAGCTTACGACTGGCTTCTTGTTGTAAAGTAGAAGTTGTAAAAGGTGGAGCAGGAGATTTTTTAGCAGGTTTTGTTTCAACATCCGAAACGGTAAAACTTGCTTTAATACAATCTGTTAAAAACTCAATAGCTTGTTCCTTTTTTTCAAATCTTT
>CAYRBL010000387.1:0-3514 GCA_964422385.1 uncultured Bacteroides sp. | reverse complement strand
AAACGAGAATAATTTAAAAACGGAAGCTTATCTGGAAGCAAAATTCGAATACAATCAAAAAATAAAAGAATTGAGTTTACGAAAAGAACATGAGGTAAAACATTCAAGATTTGTAACAAAAATATTTGTTTTAATAACAGTATTATTGTTTGTGGTGTCCTTAGTACTTTTTTCTTTTTATAGATTAAAATCTAAAATAAATTCCATTTTAATTCAGAAAAATGAAGAAATTTTATCGTTAAATTCGCAGTTGAAAGATTTGAATGCTACAAAAGATAAATTCTTTTCGATAATTGCACACGATTTAAGAAATCCTTTTAATGGTATCTTAGGCTTTAGCGAATTATTAATTGAACAGATAGAAGAAAAAGACTTTTCGAATGTTGAAAAGTATTCAAAAATTATTCAGCATTCTTCGCAAAATGCTTTGAATTTATTGATGAATTTATTAGAATGGGCTAGTTTGCAAGTAGGCAAAATTGATTATAAACCCGAGCAAATTGATATGTTTTTGTTGGCTAACGATGCCTCAGGGCTTATTGTTGATACCTCTCTTCAAAAAAATATTACTGTATATAATAATATACCAAAGGATATTAAAATAAATGCAGATAAAAATATGACTGCAACAATTTTAAGAAATCTAATTTCGAATGCAGTAAAATATACACATCCAGGAGGCGAAATTAATATTAGCAGTCAAAGTTTAACGGATAAGCTTATCTTTTGCGTAAGCGATAATGGAATTGGAATTAAACCTGAAGCACTAGATAGACTTTTTAAAATTGGAGAAAGTTATACTCAAAAAGGCACCAAAAATGAAGAAGGAACGGGCCTAGGTTTAATATTATGTAAGGAGTTTATCGAAAAACACGGTGGTAAAATTTGGATAGAAAGCGAAGTTGGAAAAGGGAGTAAATTCTATTTTTCTTTTCCTGTTTAAATCTCATTTACTCCCCATTTTTATATTAAAAGAAGCTGGATTATCTTATCCTAATACTTCTTCCTGCTTTTAATTTAGAACCTTTGTTAAATTTGTTCAGTTTATAAATTGTTTTTACACTTACGTGATATTTTTTAGCAATTGAACCAATAGTTTGCCCTCTTTTTACTTTTACAAAACGAGCTTCTTTAAGTTTGTTTATCTCTGATTGATACCTGAAATGGTATTTAGATAAATACAAAATATCCGAATGAAGCTTGAAGTTTTCGAAATCAATGATGTCTTCAGCGTTTATAGGAGCTCCCAGATATCTTATTTCGAAATGAAGATGGCTGCCAAAAGAGTGGCCTGTATTGCCTCCTAAAGCTAAAATATCGCCAGCTTTTACAACCTGATCTTGCTTTACTAATATTTCGGATAAATGCGCATATAAAGTTTCCAAGCCATTCAAATGCCGTACTACAACTACATAGCCATAGGATTTACTAAGTTTTGTAATCCGCACCATTCCATCAAATGCGCATCTTACCGAGTCGCCAGTCTGAAGTTTTACATCTGTACCATAATGATATTTATAATGTCGCAAACCAAAATGGGAGGTAACAGCACCTAAAAAAGGATGTACATAATAATTGCGTTTAGCAGGATCTTGAAGTACAATAATAGAAGTGTCGAGTTTGTTCGAGAAATCAACTTTTGCATAATGGATTACATCATTATCGAAATTATCGTAGAGGGTATCTTCAGAAAAAAAGATAGCAAGTGAATCATAAAAACTATAAAAATTGGAAATAATATCAATACTGTCGTTGGTAGTTTCAACTATATGTTGAGGATCTATTTTTTGATAGGCTTCATCCTGTTGCGAGTAGGAAGCTAATGGGAATAGAATTAGTGTTAAAAGTAATGTAAGAAGATAAACCCGTAACATTTTCGTCATTTAAGTCGTATTAGTAATTGTTTTGTCAAATAAAAAGTAATTTCAAAAATGTAAAGTGCTTTACATTATTACATTTAACGTTAATTAACGAAGAAATTTAATATTTATTGCTTTTTTTGACTCGTATTACATATAATTTATTTAATTTAGCAAAAGTTTTTAGAGCTTATAAATAATATAAAAAATGATTCAAAAAATTTACGATTCGAGCAAAAATAGTATCTTCATATTTTTAGTTATAAGTATTATAGTGTTTTCTAGTTCTTGTTCAACTCCAGAAAGAGGAAGCTATAATAAATATAGAAAATACAGTACTAATACCTATCGTTATAGAGGTGGTGGTGGATATAGAGCAAATAAAAATGCACAGCCTATTGCTAAAAACTATAGAATAAGAAACTCTCGAACAAGCGGTAGATACTAATCTATGCGTTTGTTTTTTGTTAATATTCTTTAATAAAAGTCCAAATATATCTCTATTTAAATTTTGTTTGTTACTTTTACAACCAAAATTTATTATAATCAATTATATTTTTAATGAAAATAGAAATAAAAGAAGTCATTTCTAAAAGCGATTTGATGAAATTCATCAGATTTCCTTACACTTTATATAAAAATAATCCTTATTGGGTACCTGCTTTAGATATGGACGAAAAAGTGTCCTTAAGCAGAACCAAAAACCCAGCTTTCGAGTTTTGTGAAGCCAAATATTGGTTAGCTTATAAAGATGGCAAAATAGCAGGAAGAGTAATTGGCATTATGAATAAAAGAGCCAATGAATGCTGGAAAGAAAACAGAGTTAGGTTTGGTTGGTTCGATTTTATCGATGATATCGAAGTTGCAAGCACTCTTATCAAAACAGTTGAAGATTGGGGAAAACAATTTGGTTGTAACGAAATTCACGGTCCATTAGGCTTTACTGATATGGATAGAGAAGGTATGCTTGTTAAAGGTTTCGACCAATTGGCTACCTATGCTACTCTTTACAATCACGCTTACTATCCAGAGATTCTTGAAAAATTAGGTTTCGAAAAAGATGTAGATTGGTTGCAATTCGAATATGATATTCCAAAAGAAGTGCCAGAAAGACTTACAAAAATGGCAGAACTTGTAGCAAAACGTTATAATGTTCATTCTTTAAAAGCTACCAAAACAAAAGAACTTCTTAAATATGCGCATCAAATATTTGATGTTTTAAATAAAAGTTATGCTCCTTTGTATGGCTTTTATCCTTTGTCTGAAAAACAAATTGAGCTTTTCACTAAACAATATATAGGATATGTAAAACCTGAGTTTGTTTCAGTAATTTTAAATGATAAAGACGAAGTGGTTGCTTTTGGTATCACGATGCCATCATTATCTAAAGGTGTACAAAAAGCAAAAGGAAGATTGTTGCCATTTGGTTGGTATCATATTCTTAAAAATTTAAATAACGCCAAGATACTCGATATGTATTTAATTGCGGCCAGACCTGATATGCAAAATAAAGGTTTAAATGCAATTATTTTTGCTGAAATAATGGCTAATTGTATTAAAAAAGGAGTTAAAACGAATGTAATTAATCCCGTTTTAGAAGTTAATAAAAAGATGCACTTACTTTGGGAAGATTATCAATCCAGAGAACATCATAT
>CAYRBL010000386.1:0-3515 GCA_964422385.1 uncultured Bacteroides sp. | reverse complement strand
ATACCTGCTTCAAAAACGGAACTTATAGAAGCCATAACTACCAATTATGGCAAACTTAAAAATGAATTAATAATAATTTCAGAAAATATAGTTTTGGAGAAAGAATTGGAAGGGCATGCCAAAAATACTTCAATGAGTATACATAATTTGGTTTCGTATTTGGTAGGATGGTGCGAATTGGTATTGAAATGGCATCGAAAAAAAGAAAAAGGAGAACAAGTAGACTTCCCCGAAACAACTTATAAATGGAATGAATTGGGTAGGCTCGCTCAAAAGTTTTATAAGGATTATGAAGAAGAAAATTATGAAGATTTATTAGAAATGCTGGATAAAACGGTAAAAGAAATTTTATTTTTAATAAATAACAAAACAAACGAGGAATTATACGAACAAAATTGGTACGATCGCTACACTTTGGGGCGAATGATACAACTTAATACTTCGTCGCCATACAAAAATGCCACTATCAGAATTAGGAAATGGAGGAAGGAAAAAGGCATTTAATTCCTCTTTTATCCAAAATAAAGGTCAAAAAAGCAGGATTATTTTATGTTTTTAGAATAAAGAGAAGAATTATTCATTTTTTAGTTAAAAAAGCTTAATTTTTAAAGTGTTGATAATGTTCCGAATCACTACTATTTCTAGGAGGATTGGCAAATCGGTTCCGATTTGCTACTATTTCCTGGAAGGATTGACAAATCGGTTCCGATTTGTAAGTATTTCCAAAAAAGAGCAAGAAATCGATTCCGATTTACAAGTATTTCATTGTAGGAAAAACAATACAATTCCGATTTGTGTCTATTTCATAAAAATAGGTATAAAAGGAGTCTTTGTTCCTACTTTTGAATATAATCATAACAAAACTCTATTTATTTTATGAAAAATGATTCCTTATAAATATATTGTAATGTCCCTGTTGAAGAAATTAAATAAATGAGGAGTTTTTTTAATAAATTATAATTTTTATTTGATATTTGACTTTGACTTTAATTTTGATACAAAAAAAGAAAGGCCGTCTAAATAATAGACAGCTTTTCTTTTTTATTACTAATAGACTAATTGCCAAAAAAGCTAAAAGCTTAAAGATTTTAATTAGTTACATGAGCACTGTAGATTTCTATCTCCAAAAGCATCATCAATTTTACTTACAGTTGGCCAATATTTATCATCATGCTTAACAGGGAACGCAGCCTGTTGACGGCTATATGGTTTATCCCACTCATCGGCCATAACTACAGCCATAGTGTGTGGTGCATTTTTGATAACATTATTATGTTTATCAGCGTTGCCAGCTTCAATTTGGGTAATTTCATTACGAATAGCAATCATTGCTTCAACTAATCTGTCAAGCTCTGATAAAGGCTCGCTTTCGGTAGGCTCAACCATTAAGGTGCCGTGCACTGGGAAAGCAACTGTTGGGGCATGGAAACCGTAATCCATCAAACGTTTGGCTATATCACCTACAGCAACATTGGCACTTAAACTAAACTGGTTGCAGTCTAAAATCATTTCATGAGCACACATACCATGCTTGCCAGTATAAAGAATTTTATAATAATCCTGAAGGCAAACTCTAAGATAATTTGCATTTAAGATAGCATAACGAGTTGCATCAGTAAGGCCATTTTCACCAAGCAATTTGATGTAAGCATAAGAAACCGGCAACACAAACGCACTACCATAAGGAGCCGATGCTACAGAGGAAATCCCCTGTTCGCCACCTGTTTTAACTAAAGAATGTGTTGGTAAAAATGGAACCAAATGTTTGGCAACACCTATTGGGCCAACACCCGGACCACCACCACCATGTGGTATTGCAAATGTTTTGTGAAGATTTAAATGGCAAACATCCGCATTTATATTTCCAGGATTGGTAAGGCCAACCTGAGCATTCATATTTGCACCATCCATATAAACTTGACCACCATTTTGGTGAATAATATCAACTACTTCTAAAATGTTTTCTTCAAATACACCATGTGTTGAAGGATAGGTAACCATTAAACAAGACAAACTATCTTTATATTGTTCGGCTTTTAGTTTAAGATCAGCAGTATCGATGTTGCCGTTTTCGTCGCACTTAACAACTACTATTTTCATACCAGCCATAGCTGCAGAAGCAGGATTGGTGCCATGAGCTGAAGCAGGAATCAAGCATAAATCGCGGTTGATATCACCTTTACTTAAATGATATGCACGAATTACCATCAAGCCTGCATACTCTCCGGCAGCTCCCGAATTAGGTTGGAACGACATAGCAGCAAAGCCTGTGATTTCGCATAAATCTTTTTCTAAACCTTGAATTAATTCCATGTATCCTTCCACTTGATTAATCGGAACGAAAGGATGTAATGAGCTGAACTCAGGCCAGCTTAAAAAGAATAATTCAGAAGCAGCATTTAGCTTCATAGTACATGATCCAAGAGGAATCATTGCACGATTCAAAGACAAATCCTTTACCTCAAGTTTCTTTATATAACGCATCATTGCAGTTTCTGAATAATGAGAATTGAAAACTGTATGAGTTAAATATCTTGAAGAACGATGTAGATTAGCAGGAATAGTTGTGATAAGTTCGCATTGTTCAGGAACGCAAACAAACTCTGTAAATTTAGCATTATTAGCTTGCGCAAATATGTTTAAAATAATATTAATTTCACTAAGAGTTGTTGTTTCGTCAATACTAATTCCTATATGTTTATTATCAATATAATTAAAATTCATTTGAGCTGCAATAGCAAGCTTGTTGATATCTTCAGACATTATATTTCCTGGCAATTCTATTTTAACAGTATCAAAGAAATATTTATTAACCTGAGCATATCCATATTTTTTAATTTCAGCAGCTAAAACACCTGTAAGAATATTAATATGACGTGCAATTTTACGAATGCCTTTTTCGCCATGATAAACAGCATACATACCAGCCATAGTAGCTAATAAAGCCTGAGCAGTGCAGATATTTGATGTTGCTTTTTCTCTTTTGATATGTTGTTCACGAGTTTGCAATGCCATACGCAAAGCTCTATTACCTGTAGAATCTACAGAAATACCTATTATACGGCCAGGGATCTGACGTTTGAAATCTTCGGTACATGCAAAGTAAGCAGCATGAGGACCACCATATCCCATAGGAACGCCAAAACGTTGAGTGGTTCCAAACACACAGTCAACACCCCATTCTCCTGGAGGAGTTAATAGTGCTAACGATAATAAATCTGAAGCTACAGCAACCATTGTTCCATTAGCTTTAGCTTTGCTTACAAAACCTGAATAATCAATAACTGCGCCATGTTGGTCAGGGTATTGAACAATTGCACCAAACACTTTATCGTTGAATTCATAAGTATCATAGTCGCCAATTATTAATTCAATATCTAAAGGAATAGCACGTGTTTTTATTACATTTATAGTTTGGGGATATACATTGTTAGCCACAAAGAAAACATTTGCATCTCTCTTTACAGCATCTCTCGAACGAGCATTATAAAACATTATCATAGCTTCAGAAGCAG
>CAYRBL010000385.1:0-3532 GCA_964422385.1 uncultured Bacteroides sp. | reverse complement strand
CATATCCACACTTAATGCCGAAGTGATGCCGAAAACAATCCCGATTATGGCGCCAATAATAAAGCCTACGTAAGGTATCACTACCAAAAGGCCGCCTATAAAAGCAATGAGGAAGGCGTTTTTTACACCTATAATTAATAAGCCTATTAATAATAAAACGGTCATTGCAAATATCTCGAGCAACAATCCAAGCAGGTATCTTGTGATTAACCTTCCTGAAGCTTCCATAATATGGTCGGCTTCTTCTTGGTATTTATCGGGGGTTATTAATAATATTATTTTAGAAAATAAATCTGCATCTTTTAGGAAAAAGAAAGTGATGAATAAAACTGCAAACAATCCAATCAAAAAACTACCAAGTATTCCTGCAATATTACTAAACAAATCGGAGAAGTTTATAATATGAAGCAAGCTTAATATCTTCTCACTTATCATCCCTTCCAGTGTTTGCTGGTTTGTTATGATGCCATAACTTCTCAAAAAGATCTCCATATTATTAATAGGACTCTTGTAAAATTGAGTTATCTTTTGCAGATCGATAGAGGATATCATATTAGCTTGTGAAGTTATTACTGGAATAATAAAATGTATTAAGCCAATAAATACAAAAAGTATTAATAAAAGAGTAAGCATTGCAGAAATTCCGTTAGGGAATTTGAATTTACCTATTTTTATTTTGTTAAGATTTCGCACTAATGGCTTTCCAATAAATGCCAAACCCAGCGATATTAGTACATAAGCAACTATATTAGAGAAGAACCATAATAGGAAAACTACTAATATGAGTACAGGTATTATTAAGAGTAAACGTCTTTTGTTTTTCATATAAATATTTTTACAAATGTACTAAATTCTTTTAAAATGGCAATTAAATTATTAAATAAGTAAAATAATTTGCAATAAGGTTTGCTGTATTCAATAAAAATGTATAATTTTGCAGCCAATTTTAATAAATCAATATATTAATTTAATAAACAAATTTTTATGCCAGTAAGAATAAGATTACAAAGATTTGGTAAAAAGGGCAGACCTTTTTATCACATTGTAATAGCCGATGGTCGTGCACCTCGTGATGGAAAATTCATTGAGAAAATTGGCACTTATAATCCTATTACTATACCAGCAGAAATCAACTTAGATGTTGACAAAGCGGTTAAATGGATTAATAATGGAGCTCAACCAAGTGACACCGTAAACGCTATTTTATCCTATAAAGGAGTATTGTACAAGAATCACCTTTTAAAAGGTGTTGCAAAAGGAGCTTTAACTTTAGAACAAGCTGAAGCCAAATTCGAAACTTGGGTAGCTGCAAAAGAAGCAAGCATTCAGAAAAAGATTTCGGAGAAACACTTAAATTCTAAAGAAGACATCAAGAAACGTAAAGCAGAAGAAGTTTTGAAAAACGAAGCTAAAGCTGCTGAAGTTGCTAAGAAAAGAGAACTTGCTTTAGAAGAAGCTAGAAAAGCAAACGCTCCTGCAGTTGTTGAAGAAGCACCTGTAGAAGAAGTTGTTGCTGAAGTAGAAGAAACTCCAGTTGTGGTTGAAGAACCTATTGCTGAAGTTGTAGAAGCTCCAGTTGTTGCTGAAGAAACTCCAGCAGTTGTTGAGGAAACTCCAGCTGTAGCTGAAGAAGCTATTGAAAAAACAGAAGAGTAATTTTTCATAATAAATTGTTTAGTTAGAGGGCTGAGGTTAATTACCACGGCCCTTTTTTTATGCCCTAAACTTTAGGAAGTACAATTTTTATTAAGAAATATTATCGGAAAGTCGTTTCGAAATCTGCCTAACGGGATACCAGGCAGCAATAAATCCAATGAAGAAAACGATTAAAAACACCCAAACAAAATCCATGTAACGGAACTCAACAGGGTACGACTGCACTACAAAAGTACTCTTGCCTCCTTCCAAAGGGACGATGCCGAATGTCATCTGAAGCCAGCAAGTAATACCACCAAGTACTAAGCCAAATATAGCTCCGGTTAGGG
This sequence comes from uncultured Bacteroides sp., assembly GCA_964422385.1. Lineage (GTDB taxonomy): Bacteria > Bacteroidota > Bacteroidia > Bacteroidales > JACABE01 > JBAXLO01. The sequence continues at coordinate 1,547 of CAYRBL010000385.1, read as the reverse complement.
AAATCATCAAGCCTTCGGTCATGAAAATTCTTTTTATAAGACTGTCGTCAGCACCCATACTTTTTAAAATGGCAATGTCTTTTTTCTTTTCCATAATCAACATCGATAAGGAACCCACTATGTTGAAAGCCGCAATGAACAGGATGAAAGATAAGATAAGGTAAATTGCCAGCTTTTCAGAATGCATCATTTTGTATAATAGTTCCTGCTGTTCATATCTGTTTTTAACAGTAAATTTTTCTCCAATCAATTTCTTAATTTCTTTCTGAATCGCATCTGATTCTGCACCTTTATGGAGGGCAACTTCTATGGCTGTCACTTCGGTAGTGTAGTCCATCATCTTTCGGGCGAACCTTATTGGTACGATTACAAACTTGGTGTCGAAGTCTTGTTGGATTGAGAATGCACCTGCCGGATAAATAAACTCGTTGTTGAAGGATTCCTCAGGATTTACCGACATATTTTTCCCCCTTTTGGGAATATAAACGGAGATTGGCGTAGCAAATTCCTTTTGGTTTATCTCGAGCATATTAAATATCCCCAAACCGAAAACTCCGAAGTTGATGCTATCTCTTTGTAAATAAAAATGACCTTCTACCATCATGGAATCCAGGCGGCTTACCTTGGTAAAGTTCTTGTCGACGCCCTTAATGGTTACTATTTGTTGCTTGTCTTTGTATTTTATCAAGGCATTTTCTTCTACTATTTGAGAATAATTTGCAACGCCTTTTATATTTTTTAATTCAAATAAAGGAAAGGTATTTGTGTCGAAAGTCTTGCCTTCTTTCACCTCAATCAGGAAATCAGGATTGAAGGTATTAAAAAGTTTTGTAACTAATCCTTCGAAGCCATTGAACACCGAAAGCACAATGATTAAAGCCATTGTGCCTATGGTGACACCTCCAATCGAAATACCTGACAAAATATTAATCAGGTTGTGCGATTTCTTCGAAAGAAGGTATCTTTTGGCTATAAAGAGTGGTAGTTTCAAACCAGATACAGCTTTAGTTATTCTTTAATAACTTGTCGATATTCTCGATATAATCTAAGGAATCATCTATGTAGAACTCCAAATGAGGAATAATACGTAGTTGTTTCCCTTCGCGCAAAGCTAATTCGTGACGAAACTCGTTCTTTTTTTCTTTAATAAGCTTTATAATTTCGTCCTTGCCTCTTGGCGAAAATATGCTTACATAAATTCTAGCAATTGATAAATCCGGTGTAATTTTCACGGTAGTTACCGTAATCATTGCGTTGGTGAAATGGTGCGACATCTTAATAAAGATCTCACCCATATCCTTTTGTATCAATCTTGATATCTTATTTTGACGTGTTGTTTCCATAGTTTACAAAATTACTATATTTTAATTAATAATCGCGCTTTTTGTTCTCCTTTAACGAAAGTTTTATTATTTTATTTATTTTAAGATACAGATTCGTTAATAATACGTACTTTTGTTGTTGTTATTTTTATAAAAATAGAATAGATATTTTTTAAAATAAACATAAAAAAAATAGATATGAGAAGAGAAATTTTTAGGATTACT
>CAYRBL010000384.1:0-3548 GCA_964422385.1 uncultured Bacteroides sp. | reverse complement strand
TTTGTAAAGTAAGGGAAGGTAGTTTCTTATCAAAGGAGTATTTTCGATTTAATTTTGCTTATGTTTATGGTGTAAAGTCTTTATTTTATGATAAAATACATTATTATTTGTAAACAAAATACAATGCAAAAAAAAAGCACCCCATCACTGAGGTGCTTTCGGATACTCTTTTCATAAAAATTAACGATTCAATAAAATCTTAAATCGTAATTTCTTTTCTTGGTTTTGTAGGGTAACGAAATAAATTCCGTTACAATTTCTTCCTAAATCTATAGATTTTGTTCCAGCGTCAAACTGCTGAATGGTTTCTTGATATACAGTTTCGCCTAGAATATTTTCTATTTTTAAAATGCTTCCATAATTAGCATTTCCAAAGTTAACATTAATAAATCCTGTAGTTGGATTTGGATAAACTTTTACTTCTTCTGCTTTTAAAACTTCAGGAACTTCAACTCCATTTGGTGCCCAGGTTAGGGACATACTTCCAAAATTAGTAACACTTGGAGGGCTTATAGAAACTGGTGATGGTCCTTTGTAAAACCATACTGATGTTGAATCTCTACCAGTACCTAATGTGTTTGAATCGTCCCAAGAACATTCAATTGATATTCTATAATAACCATCAGGAACGATAGAATAAGGTGCTGTACCTGTTAAATCATTTCCAATCCAAGTATAGGTAAGAGCGCCATAAGTATTTAAGGTAGCACCTGTGGTAGCATCAACAACACTTGAAGCTGATTTTGCTTTCCATGCAATTAAATGTGAATTACAGTTACCTGAAGAACCTAATCTAACTCTTGTTTTGATAAAAGCTCCACTTGCGTTTTCAATCCAAACAGCAACAAAATGTTTTGCGCTGTAGCTTCCACTGTGGGTAGTTGGTGTTACATTAAAAGTTAATGTACCAGCAGTTTGCGAGTATGTTTTTTGAGCATTAAGAAATAAACATACAATTAAAAGATTTAAAAATAATAGATGTAAAAGATTTTTCATACGTTAAAATTAATAAATAATTGATAAATAATTTTGCAAATTTAAGATTTATTAATTTAACTAAAGAAGTACTCGTATACTTTAACTGAAATTAACGATTGTTAACAAATGAACAGTTTGAATTATTCCAATAAACTAAAAGAATTCTATTTATTTATAGGTTTATAAAAATAAAAAGCACCACGTTTCACAACGCGGTGCTCAAAACTTAAAATCATGAAAAATTACCTACTCAAAAAAACATTCTATATTATCTCTCTTCAAAGATTTTGCAAAGATACGAATAGTATCCGATTTAAGGGTAAACTTAAATTAATTTCTTTATTCTTTTATAATTTTCTTAAACTCTAATGTTTTTCCATTTTCAAGTTTAATAACATAAACTCCTGGAGCAAAACTTGTAGTTTGAACAGTAGTTTTTTCTAAAAGAATTCCTTTATATACAACCTGACCTATTGAATTATATATTTCAAAATTTTGATTGGTATTCATACCAGTATTTTCCAAAATTAATTCGTTAGAAACAGGATTTGGATAAACTTTTACACCATTATTATTTAAAGCATCGATACCAACAGTACTATAAACAATAGTATTTGAAGGGTCAGAACTACATGCATTCAAAGTTACAACTACATAATAAGAAGCATTAGCAGTTGGGTTATAAGTTTGATTTATAGCACCACTTATGATACCTGATGTAGTATTGTACCATTGGTTTCCAGTAGTTGCATTTGAAGAAAGTGTATTGTTATTTTGTGTAGCAACAGGAGTTGTAGGTTTTACACATAAGGTTTTAAAAGTAGAATCTACACCATAAGCATAACCATAGCTATTTTTAGCATAAGCTCTAACATGATATGTTTTATTTGAAATTAAATTGGTAAGATTACATGTATATGCTCCGGTAGTTCCTGTAGCAGTTACTTTTGTTTTTGTTGAATCAGGACTTACTAAAGTATCATAGCAAACACCTCTTTCGATAATTGCAGAACCATTATCTGCAATAACATTTCCTGAACAAGTAGCACTTGTTAAAGCAATATTTGTAGTAGTTCCGGTAGTAACAACTGGAGTAAGTGTTGGAGCCCAATCCAAAGAAATACCTGTAAAATTAGTAGGTCCGGTTGGAGTTAAATGCTCAGCATTTGGCCCTTTGTGGAAATAAAAATTAGTGATAACCCAATGTGTATTTGCAGAAGGTTCAGGATTGCAATATGAACTTTCAACAAAAATGTTATAAGTTCCATCAGGAACAACAACATTGCTAACATTTGTTCCGTTCCAGACAATAGTTCTTGATCCAAATGCAGCTGGACTTGTACTTGCTGTACGTGTAGCACCTACCAAAGCATCAACTACATTTGAAACTGATTTTGCTTTCCAACTTGGTAAGTGATCTGAAGTACTAGTTCCCCAATAACGCGCTTTAGTTTTGATGAAAGCACCCGTTGCACTGTCTTGAATCCAAATAGCTAATACATTTTTGGTAGCTGAAGCTGAAGGTGCAGCTTGTGAGTAAATAAAAGTAAATGTTCCTGGCGTTTGAGCATTTCCTTTATTTGAAAAACCTATTACTAATAATAGGATGACACTTAAAAAAGCGAAATTTCTTTTCATTTTGTTTAAAAATTGTTTTTAATTTTAAAATTAATGGTTGTAATTATACAATTGCAAAAATAAACATAAAAGTGCAAATAATGTTCGGTGTCAATTTGATATTAACAAACTTTAACGCTTAATTTATTCTAAATAAAAGTGTTTTTTTACTCCACTTCAGTAGTTAATTCTTTAAACTTTGAGGTTTCATACACTTTATAATCACCCTTTTCGTCAGAATAAATAAGGTATGCCTGCAATTCGGGATGTGCTGCAAGGAATTTAATAGATTCGTTCAAGCCCATCACCATTAAGCCTGTATCATAAGCATCTGCGGTAAAAGCATCTTCGGCAAGAACCGTAACGCTTAATAAAGTGTTTTGTGCCGGATAACCTGTTTTTGGATTGATAGTATGCGCGTATTTAATGCCATTTTCGATATAAAACTTACGATAATTGCCAGCCGTAGTCATCCCTTTATTCTCAATTTTAACAATAGCCTTTAATGGGTTCTCCGTTTCTGCGTTATCTATTGGTTTTTCAATCCCTACAGCCCAATTTTTACCATTAGGTTTTTTATTCTTACCATACACTTCTCCGCCAACTTCTACAAGGTAAATATCAATTCCTTTTGATGCCAAAAATTTTGAAACAACATCTACAGAGTATCCTTGGGCAATGCCATTAAAATCTAACTTTAAGCGAGGGTCTTTTTTAATAATTTTTCCATCTTTTAATTCCACTTTTTTATACCCTACAAATTTAAGTATACTATCAACCATTTGTTGGGTAACTTTGCCTTTTTTACTTAAACCAAAACCCCATAACGATACTAATGGCTGTACAGTTGCGTCAAATGCTCCTTTAGTTGCTATTGATGTTTCCTGTGATTTTTTAAAGCATGTTATAAAGAAATCATCCAATTTTACGTTTGCAACATTGCGGTTAACCTG
>CAYRBL010000383.1:0-3563 GCA_964422385.1 uncultured Bacteroides sp. | reverse complement strand
TACGTTTCTTTTGCTTTTATTTCTTTAGTTTTATTTAATACCAAAGAAATATTAATATCATAAAAAAAAGAATTATAAAAAAAATAAATAAAATAGGTTTAGATTGCTTTGCTTCGCTAAAAAAGATATAATTGACTAACAAAGTGATTGTTATTTCCTGACAGGTTTCCCCTCCTGTCAGGTATAAATGAAAAGAAAGCTAATAAAACCTGTCAGGAGGGAAAACCTGACAGGATTTTCTCATAGATTTGTCATATTATCTGGTGTACTAAAAAGTATGTATATTTGAAATGAAGTTTTTTTAAAAAGAATTCTGCAATTATCCGCTAAGCGAAGGGGAATCGCTAAGCGGAAAAAGAACTAATCGTAGAGTTTAATAAACTCATATGTATTTCGAGTCCAATTCATATAGCGGATAAAATCATTAAAGGCAAGGATAAGGGACGCGGTGTTGAGATTGGGGTGAAAACTTATGTATTGAGCCTTCAAAAGGTTCTCGTCAAAGAAAACTTGGGTGTGATTACCTATATCATTTATCAATCCAAAGGGCGAAACCGAACCGGCAGTCAACTTTAAGTATTTTGCAAGGCGTTCGTCGGAGGCAAAAGTAATCTTTCCTTGTTTTAAACGCTGTTCCAGCTCTTTAATAACTACATTTTGCGAATATTCAAGAATAACTAAGTAGTGTTTATTGCCATTATGGTTTCTAAAAAAAAGATTTTTGCAATGAGTAGCCTTCAAATCTTTCCAATAAATAGCCGCTTCTTTTACGGTAGGAACCGGCGGATGCTCGTGATACTCAAATGGTATATTTAGAGTCTTCAATACTTCGTAAACTTGTGGCTGTCCGTTCATATTATACGTATTTTTTAGTTTGCAAAGATAGTTAATTGGTTAAAAAAAGTTATTACTTAAATGAAAAATGTTTAAATGAGAATAAAATAGTAACTTTGCCGAATAAATAATTAAAAAAAATTATGGAACATTTAATTGCGCCTTCTCTCTTATCTGCTGATTTTGCCAACCTTATAAAGGATATTAAAATGGTAAACGAAAGCGAAGCCGACTGGTTTCATTTGGACGTTATGGATGGAGTTTTTGTGCCCAACATATCCTTCGGGGTGCCCGTTATAAAACATATTAAGAAGCACGCAACAAAGCCGCTCGATGTTCATCTGATGATAATTGACCCTGATAGATATTTTGCTGATTTCAAAAACGCAGGAGCCGATATTTTAACAATACATTACGAAGCCTGCACACATCTGGACCGCTCCGTAGCAGCTATCAAGGCTTTAGGAATGAAAGCAGGGGTAGTTTTAAACCCGCACAGCAGCGTACTGATGGTTGAAAACGTCATCAAAGAATTGGACGTGGTATTATTAATGAGCGTGAACCCCGGCTTTGGTGGTCAGAAGTTTATAGAGAATACTTATCGCAAGGTTTATCAACTAAAAGACATGATCATACAATCGGAAAGCAAATGCCAGATAGAAATTGATGGCGGCGTAGACCTTGAAAACGCTCCCAAACTAATTGAAGCTGGTGCCGATATACTTGTGGCTGGTAACACAATATTTGGCGCGGCCAACCCAACAGAAATGATTCATAAATTGAAGAATATAAGCGTTGAAAATAAATAAAAAACTCATTTCCTGACAGGTTTTTCATCCTGTCAGGTTTAAAAATTAAAGTGAATTATACCTGACAGGAGAATAAAACCTGTCAGAAGCCAAAAAGAAAAAAAAATTGTTGGTAAAAATAAATAAAAATATAGTATTGAGATTAAGCTGAAAAGTAGTAATTTTGTTTTAATTTTAATTTAATAAAAATGTATAAGGTATTTTACGAAGAAGAGCAGAAATTCAACAACAAAGCGATATGGCTATTGCTCTCCGGCCTATCAATAGTGTTTTTTTATATCCTTTTTGAACAATTATTTTTGGATAAAACAATAGGTACTAACCGAGCACCTAACTCTTTCCTAATTTTTATGGGATTAATTCCTTTGGCAGGAATATTTCTTTTTTCAAAAACCAAACTTAAAACCCGAATAGATACAGATGGCATCCATTTCCAATATTTTCCTTTTCATAAAACTGAAAGACATCTAAAATGGGATGAAATTTCGGAGTTTTATGTAAGAAAATATAATCCAATAATGGAATATGGCGGTTGGGGAATACGAATTGTGTTTAGCAAAAGAAATATTGCTTACAATGTATCGGGCAATAGAGGACTTCAAATTGTATTAACCAATAATCGAAAAATATTATTAGGGACTCAAAACCACGAACATTTACAATACATTACCACGCAGCTTAAAGTAAAGTTTAAACCTAGTTAGAAAACGAAATTTAAACTTTAACAGAACAAAAATAACTAAGAAAACGAATAAAAATATTCTTAAAAAACAAACAATGTCTGAAAATACAGTAATATCTTTAAATAATTTAGCAGTTTATCAGCGCAACATACTTGTTTTGTCAAGTATAAATTTGGAAATTGACAAAGGCGAATTCGTTTATCTGATTGGCAAAACAGGTACCGGCAAAAGCTCATTACTTAAAACCTTATACGCAGACCTTCCTGTGGTAGAAGGAGAAGCCACGATAGCTGAACACAACCTTAAAAATATTAAAAAGAAAGAAATTCCTTTTTTAAGAAGAAAATTGGGTATCGTTTTCCAGGATTTCCAGCTCTTATCAGATAGAAGTGTGAGCGAAAATTTGATGTTTGTGCTAAAAGCAACAGGTTGGAAGGACAAAAAACAAATGCAAGACAGAGTACAAGAGGTACTTGACAAGGTTGGAATAGGCACAAAAGGCTTCAAAATGCCGCATCAGCTTTCGGGAGGAGAACAACAGAGAGTTTCGATAGCCAGGGCCTTGTTAAATGATCCTGAAATAATATTAGCAGACGAACCAACGGGTAATTTAGACCCTGGAACATCCGAAGAAATAGTGAAGCTGCTAATGGATATAAGTAAGAGCGGCAGAGCAGTACTGATGGCGTCCCACGATTTTATAATGATAGATAAATTTCCTTCGCGCACCCTCAGATGTGAAAATGGAAAGGTATTAACGGGTCAGGAAACCGACTAATTTTTGAAGATTGGTAGTATTTGAATAGTTTTTTGACAATACTATCTTTCGCTTTTCGATTTCGGAAGCATCAAATTCTTTATTAAATAATAAGTTTAGCTTCTCCTTCAAACTTTCGGGAGTATCCGCAATGTGACAGAGACTATCCAAAGCTGTTCCGGCAAGCATTTTGGAGTTTACCACACAATATCGACCGCTATAAAGCGTATTCAACAACTTTAGCTTTAATCCTGTAGCCTGAAAAGTAATCAAAATATTAATTTGTGCTTCAGCTAACAACTTTTCCATAGCATCCTCATCGGGATTTGCAATTAAAGTAATGTTTTTATGCTTAGCGACTAAACTTTTAAGCCGTTCAGAAGGATTTAAACCAGCAATTAAAAAAGGAATTTCTATATCTTTAAAAACTTTATTTATTAAATAAGAAGCCGCCTGATCGTTCTCAGCAACAGATAGATT
>CAYRBL010000382.1:0-3604 GCA_964422385.1 uncultured Bacteroides sp. | reverse complement strand
GTATCAAACATAGCTGGAGTCCAGCAATTATAATTAACATATATACCTGGCTCGTCGGTAAACACTCCCGGGACAGTCTTGCCAAACTCATCAGCGACAAGCTTTTCATAACCCGTCATAATTATCTCGTTAAACTTCTTAGTAACCTTAGGATTCAGTAAATCTACGTAAGTATTACCTGCAAACCAAGCCATCTTAGGGTAATATTCCTTTTCACAGAAATAATATTCACCTTCTTTGCCTATTTCTTGTTGATAATTATTGGTAATCTCCTCAAACTTATCACCAACTCTTTTTAAAATCACGAAATAAGTCTTATCTAACTTCTCTGGAAACTTCTTTGAAGAGGTAATTATAATACCTGAACCCTGATTGCTGGCTTCTGGCAACAAAGCTGGCGTATATCCTCCGGCATTACCGCTTGGATAAGTGTTTTCATCATATATCCATATCTGCATCCCCAATGATTTACCCTTGTCCACAGCATATTTAAACAACTTATACCATTTGTCGGAAATAAATTCGGTAATCAAACCGGGACGAGCATGAATAAAGGCACCACCTATCCCTTTAGCTTTATAATCAGTGAGTATTTCATCAATTTGTTGCTCGGTAATCTCATCATTCCATACATAAAAAGGTGCAGTGCGGTACTTGGCAGGAGGGTTTGCAAAGTTCTCTTTGAGTTCTTTAAAAGTATTAAAGTTACTATTGAAACTTGTATCCTGAGCTTTGATATCAACTCCTATAAAAGTAAATAGCAGAACTATATAAGCAATGCAAGTGATTCTGTTTTTATTTTTTTTCATACCAAAAGAATAAGAAGAATTAGTGTTTATTTATAATTATGATTTTGCTGACAAAAGTAATTATAATTATTATAAAAGAAGCTAATATTATATAAGATATTCATCTGGTTTAAGATTGCGAAACCAACCACGAATCTGACATTACTGTCTCCGCTCCTCACATTACTGTCTCCGCTCCTGACATTACTGTCTCCGCTTGTCACATTACTGTCTCCGCTTGTCACATTACTGCCTCCGCTTGTCACATTACTGCCTCCGCTTGTCACATTACTGTCTCCGCTTGTCACATTACTGTCTCCGCTCCTCACATTACTGTCTCCGCTTGTCACATTACTGTCTCCGCTTGTCACATTACTGTCTCCGCTTATGACATTACTCTTTCCGCACGAAATATTATATATTTTGAATCTATAACCATCAGACAATATATATAGTTAGCAAATATTTATTCCTACCAAAAACAATAATAATAAAAAACCTAAGCCCGTAAATACGAACTTAGGTTAATGTTTTCTTCTAATTAAATATCTTAAAAAGCTAAAAGTATAATAGCTTAAACTACTAATTGTCTGCTTTATTAAATTAGATTGCTTCGGGCTATGCCCTCGCAATGACGATCATTGTCAATTATTATTTCTACTAATAGTCTAACAGTCTAAACAGCTAAAAGTCTAAATGTCTAAACTGCTAACTGTCTTGATTAATCTTTCTTTTTCTTTGCTACATAACCCGAATCACTGTCATCGCGTATGTTGTGACGCAAGGCTGATATCATTTCACGTAAGTTCTTTATGCCACCAATGGTAAACCATATAGTTACGATGATAGATGCTGTTAAAAAGATGTAAGTATAGTACATCCAAAACTTCATCCAGCTGGTATTGCTTATCTTTTCGACAAAGAAATTGTAGAGTGTGCCCACAAAGAATACAAGTACCCACATGGCTGTCCAGCCCATAGTTACAATATATATAATCTTGTCGCCTTTGGTAAATTCTTTGGTTGTACCCAACACTTTCCAGCCTTTTACAGGCTGCGCATCCACAACTGCCACCTCTTCTTTCTCGGCATATTCACCACGATGCATTACTTTATCGAAGTTAATAGCCGTTTTTTGCGTAAGCAAAGAAACAACAACATAAACTAATGAAGCCATCACCATAGCTAAGAACCATCCCCACTGACCATTGATAGGGAAATTAGGGACTATCTTGTTTAAAAGAATGTTTAGTGAAGCAGTCAAAGCACCAGTAATCATAGCAGCCCAAGCAGCAGAAGTTGTGCCTCGTTTCCAGTATAAACCGCCAATAATAACGGCTCCTGAACCCCCTACAAAGATAGCACCGGAGATATTTAGGAATAAAAAGACAAGGTCTTTGGGTTGAAACACGATGCTAAGCACAAATATAGTGATGCCAACGCCAAGGATAGAGAGTTTTAAGTATCTTAAATGTTCTTTAGGTTCGAATGGTTTGCTACGCAATGGCATTATGCAATCTTGTATGAAAATACTACCCCAGGAATGCATATAAGTATTGTGGCAAGTGATAGCAGCAGCGAGCATTATGGCTACAAAAGCCCCTTTAATCCCAACAGGCAACAAATAGTTTAAAGCCATAGGCACCCGCAACTGACTTTGCTGTGCTGCAGAGCCCGCAGTGCTTAAGGTTCCGTTTATTGAATCGGCCACCGTTTTGAAATCAATATGATGATAAAAAGTATAAGCCACAATAGGCACAAATACTAAGAACAAACCCCATTGAGGAACGAGACGCCAGTTGGTTAGCACATCGGCCATCCTTGCTTCGTGCGCACTTTTGGCAGCAATGTTAAAGGAAGAGTTTCCTTGCCACGAAAGCTTGGTGTAAATCAATCCAAACATACCTATAAAGAAGAACCATGGATTGAAATCCTGCACTTTATCGGCATCAAAAGGGTTTATTAATGATTTACCCGCTTCGGCACTCGTTATTGCAGTTGTGATGTGAGCCCAATCAATCTTTAGCAGCAATAATATAACGATAACTACGAAGATTATATTTACAAATACTCCTTGTATAAAGTCGGTAAACATCACTGCTATATGCCCTCCGGTGAAAATAAAATAGAGGGGGATGAGTACCATCACTGCCGTTACTAATATGTTGGTGCCGGAGAACGAACCGAGCATCCCTATTTCAGGAATTCCGCAGAAATAGATGAAAAACCTTGCACTTACCGAAGGGAAAATCACCATGTTAAACACTCCTGAGAAGAATGCGAGGAAACCCGCAAATATCCTGAACGAACGACTGTATCGTATCTCGAAAAACTGCGCCATCGTCAGCGCTTTGGTCTTTCGAAACCTATATACAACCCATCCACTCACACTAATGCCCACAAGGATTACAGCAGTAGGCATTTCCCACCAGCGGGAATTAAAGCCTGCATTATAATTTTGCTCCAATGCCCCCACTACGGTGATAGCACCCAAAGCAGCAGTGCCGTGAAACATCGAAATAATGTATCTGCCCCCTGTACGCCCTGTTGCAAGGAAATCGGAAACAGACCTCACAAGGTTTTTACTAAATAGCACCATCCCGACCATCATAGCCAGAAGTACTAAAACAATTGCCCAATCTCCAGTAGATAAATTCATGACCGATATATTAATTGATTATTGATTTGTATTCTCTAATAGTTCTTCTATAGTAGTTACCGCCAATCCCACACTTGTATCCGCAGCTCCATAATAAACGTATACTTCGCTTTCAGGTAAGGCAGATCGGAAGAGCACACGTCTGAACTCCAGTCAC
>CAYRBL010000381.1:0-3608 GCA_964422385.1 uncultured Bacteroides sp. | reverse complement strand
TGTTAGGCCAGTCGCGGGTAAAGCCATCGTACTTCTTAGTTTTTCGGCAGCCATCTACAAACAAACCATAATGCTTTTCATTCTCTTTATTATGAACATAAAAACAATCGCGCTCTGGATCTATGTTATTAGCGGCCATCCATATTACATCTTTCATCTCAAATAAAGGAATATTATCATCCATAAACAAAACAAAAGCGAAATTTGTAAGCAGATTTTCTTCAATGAGTTCGGCAGCAAGCTTGCGGGTATGGTTTTTTCTATCCTTTTTAATGGTAATAATGGCCAAAGGCAAATTAATACTATTAAAATCACGAATATCTTTAACCTCAGGAAACATTTCTTTAATCTTTTCTTTATTTATGAAAGAATTTTTAGAAGCATTATAAGTGTTTTCAATCAGTTCATCAGCTGTTTTATGAGTGGCATCAATTCCTAATTTGCTTCCGAAAGCAAAACGCTTGCTCGAATGATCCAAAACATCTACGGGCCCCTTTGAAAAATAAATATCCTCGTTAATATTTGTGTTTTTAATGATATTTTTAAAAACTTCAGCATAATTATGAATATCTACATCGCCATCCATAACAACCAGCACTTTATTAAACATCATCTGCCCTGCACCCCACATCGCATTCATCACTTTATTAGCGTGACCGGGGTAATCTTTTTTAATTTTAACGATAACAATATTGTGAAAAACGCCTTCGGCAGGCATATCCATATCAATAATTTCGGGGAGCATCGCCATACGAATCGGGCTAAGAAAGATTCTTTCGGTAGCCTTGCCAATGTAAGCGTCTTCCTGAGGAGGAATACCCACAATCGTCGCAGGATACACAGCATTAGCTCTATGTGTAATACAAGTAAGGTGAAATCGAGGGTAATTATCCTGCAAAGAATAGTAGCCCGTATGATCGCCAAAAGGTCCTTCGCAAATTAAATCCTCGTTAGGGTCAACATAACCCTCTATAACGAAATCGGCATCAAAAGGCACCTCCAAATCATTGGTTATGCACTTCACTAATTTAACTTTTTCTTTCCTGAGAAAACCTGCAAGCATATATTCGTCAACATTATCTGGTAAAGGAGCGGTTGCAGAATAGGTGTAAATCGGATCGCCACCCAACACAACGCTCACAGGCATCCTTTGATTCAGTTTCTTATATTCGTGATAATGTCGGGCCGAATTTTTATGAAGATGCCAATGCATTCCCGTCATTTCATTAGAAAAAACTTGCATTCGATACATCCCAACATTCCGCATACCAGTCACAGGATCTTTGGTATTAACAACCGGAAGAGTTATAAAAGGGCCGCCATCGTGTACCCAACATTTCAAAACAGGAATCTTACTTAAATCAGGGTTCATATTTATAACCTGCTGACATTCGCCCTTCCCTTTAATAACTTTAGGCATCCACGAAGCAATATTGCTCAACATTGGAAGCACCTTAAGCTTATCAGTAAAAGATTCTTTTGGAGAAGCAAGTTGTTTGAACAAATCTTCCATCTGTTTGCCTGTTTCGTCAAGATTTTTAACACCTAAAGTAATGCACATACGTTTATACGAACCCATTGCGTTCATCAAAACAGGGAAATCTGTTCCATTATTTTCGAATAAAAGAGCTTTTCCACCCTTATCAGTCTTCGAAATACGATCGGTAACCTCTGCAATTTCCAGTTCAGGCGAAACAAATTCCTTAATACGCACTAATTCACCCTCTTTTTCTAAAGCTTTTATAAATTCTTGAATGTTTTTAAACGCCATTACTTATTTTATTTTGATAAAATGTATAAAAATATTTTTATTTTGAGCTTAAATAATAAATAATTAGATAATAATATTACTTAACAAACCAAAATGCAATATTACACAAATTAATTTAAACAATTTGCCTTGTTAGATGTTTAACAAGAATACAAATAGAAATAATAACAATAAAAATAACAGTATGCAAAAGAATCCAGGTGTAACAACCTTTATGGGAAACCCATTAACATTAGTAGGAAATATGGTAAAAGTAGGTGACAAAGCGTATGACTTTACAGCTTTAGCCGCCGACTTGGATCCAATCAAGTTAAGTGATTATGCTGGAAAAACAGTAATCATATCAGCAGTACCATCTGTTGATACAGGAGTTTGTGCAGCACAAACCAGAAGATTTAATGTAGAAGCAGCAGGCTTAGGCGACGTAGTTATATTAACTATATCCTGTGATTTACCGTTCGCATTAGGTCGTTTTTGCGCAGCCGAAGGAATTGACAAGGTTATAACAGTATCAGATCACAAAGACACTGATTTTGGATTAAATTATGGTTTCCTTTTAGAAGAATTACGTTTATTGAACCGAGGTATTATCATTGTTGATAAGACAGGAATCGTTCAATACGTAGAATATGTAAAAGAAAATACAAATCATCCAGATTATGATGCAGCAATTGCAGCTGCTAAAAAGATAATGTAAGAAATATTTTACATTTGATTTATAAAAAGAGGTTAGCCAATAATGGTTAACCTCTTTTTGTTTTTAGAAATAGTAAAATTTAACATTTCGTTAAACTTTCCTTAAGTATTTTTGTTCCTTTTTCTAATAACACCTTCGTTGAAATACACTACTTTTGCATTTCAATTCTATGATTATATTAATTAGACTTAAAAAAAGAAACTAATGAAAAGGTTTACACTGTTTTTACTAACATTTTTTACACTAATTACCCTTAATTTAAAAAGTCAAAATCCTGAAAGAATTCATTTCTTAGATAGATGGGCGTGCACAGTAAGCTCTGGAGTAAATATGGAGTGGGGTGACGCTGAAGCTAATTGGAAAGGGAACTTGAGAGTTAAACCTGCTTTTAGTATTAATATTATTAAAGAAATTAATTCGATAGTAGAAATTAGAGCAGCAACAATGTTAGGTGCATTAAGAGGTTATCAACCTACGCACAACAGAGATTTTAAAGCTGATTTGTTTGATGTAAATCTTTCAGCGTCTATAGATTTTACAAGAATATCATTTGGATTAAATGCATGTCGTCCTATAGAAGTTCATGGGATGTTTGGTATTGGATTTTTGGACTATAGTAGCATCTTAAGAAATATCAGTAGAGATAGTATACTTTATACAACAGGATATGATAATAAAGGAAATTATACAGGGTTTAAAACTACTCCAGTTGTGATGACAGGTATTAGTGTTAAATTTAGATTGTCTCGACAGGTTTATATTGTTTTTAATAATACTTGGACAGTTACAAATACAGATTATATTGATGGATATAAAGGGGGTTTTTCTCACGATATCTATTCGTACACCTCTTTGGGATTAATGTATAGATTCAATTTGAGAAGTCTCGGTAAAGCTTTCCCAGGTTGTAATAGTGCAAGTATGGATTATTAATTCCATTGAAAGGATTTCAAAATAAATTTAAAACAATTTTGGTAAGAACAAAAAAAGTAGTATCTTTGCAGTCTGAAATTCTAAGCGGATGTGGCGTAATTGGTAGCCGCGCCAGACTTAGGATCTGGTGTCGAGAGACGTGGGGGTTCGAGTCCCTTCATCCGCACACAATTTTTATAATAACCGTAGAGTTTAAGTCAAAAAAGG